>JBAWGM010000385.1:0-11835 GCA_049592895.1 Thiobacillaceae bacterium
GGCAATCGGTGTAGCTGGGGCGATTGCCGGCACGGACTGGTTCCTGGTTGCCAAGTTGGACAAGTCGGAACTGTATGCCGGGGTGATGCGCGAGTCCATCGCAACCGGCCTGGCGGGCCTGCTGGCCATGCTCGCCGCCATCGTCGGCATCTATGTCTACCGGCAGCGCGGGGAACTCGAACTGGCCAATGGCGTGCGTCGCGCCCAGGCCGAGCGCCTGCAGGCGCTCAAATTGCTGGCCGCCATCTCGGACAGTTCACCCGATGCCATCTACGTCAAAGACCTCGAGGGTCGCTACCTGCTGTTCAACCAAGCGGCGGGGCGCATGACAGGCACGGATCACCGCGACGTGACGGGCCTCGACGACGGAGCGCTGTTCCCGCCCGACCAGGCGCTGGATATCCGGGTCAACGACCAGGAAGTGATCGCCCTGAATCAGATCATCACCTTCGAGGAGACAGTCAGCACGGCAAATGGCGAGATGATCTTGCTGGCCACCAAGGGTCCGCTCCGCGATGCGGAGGGCACGCTTATCGGCGTGTTCGGCATTTCCCGCGACATCACCCAGTTGAAAGATGCAGAAGGCACGCTGAAGGAAAGCCTGCTGGCATTAAACGAGGCGCAGGCCATCGCCCGGGTTGGCAGCTGGAAACAGGATATTCCCAATGACCAACTGATCTGGTCCGAGGTGACACACCAGATATTCAGCATTCCTGTCGGCGCTGAACTTGATTTCCAGGCATTTCTGCGCTGCATCCATCCGGATGACCTGGAACATGTGGTGGCAAGCTGGGAAGCGGCGCTTGCGGGCGCACCTTATGACCTCGAGTACCGCATCGTGGTGGCCGGCGAGACCCGCTGGATAAAGGCGCGGGCTGTCTTCTCCTTTGATGCTGACGGCAATGCGATTCAGGCTGTCGGCACGGCGCAGGACATCAGTGAGCGCAAGCGGATCGAAGAATCGCTGGAGCGAAGCAAGGAACGTCTGAGGCTGGCGCTCAATGCCTCGGATGAAGGCCTGTGGGACTGGGATCTGCGCACGGGACTTGCGTATCTGTCGCCGCGCTACTACGAAATGACCGGCTACCGGCCCGATGAAGTCACCCCGGACTCCGAGTTTTTCAAGCGCCTGATTCATCCCGATGACCGCGAGCGCGCGCTGGGCATTATTGACGCGCATCTGCAGGGCCGGACGCCGGACAGCGTGTTCGACTACCGGATGGTCACCAAGTCCGGGCAGGTCAAATGGATACTGGGCAAAGGCCGGGTTGTCGAACGCGCTGCCGATGGCACTCCGCTGCGCATGGTGGGCACTATCGCAGACATCAGCGCGCGCAAGCAGATGGAGGAAACCCTGAGGGCGAGCGAGGCACGCTACCGGGCGGTGCTGGACTATGCGGCCGATGCAGTCCTTGTCACCGGTCCCGATGCTCGTTTTGTCTACGCCAACCAGCAGGCAGCCAGGCTGCTGGGCTGGGAAATCGGTGACCTGCTTGGTATGGCCATTCCGGATATCGTTCCGGCGCACGAGCTGCAAGCGTCGATGGCCAGCTTTGGCCAGCTCAAGGAGTTGGGGCACTTAAATCTGGAAACGAACCTTAAGCACCGCGACGGCACCATCGTGCCGGTGGATATCAACGCCGTCCGCCTGCTGGATGGCAACCTGTACGCTGCCATGCGGGACATCAGCGAACGCAGGCGGGCTGAGAATGCGCTGCATGAGAGCGAGGCCCGCTATCGTTCGGTGGTGAATGCCTTGACCGAGGGCGTCATCCTGTTCGATGCCCGCGGTCGGGTCAGGACGTGCAATCCTTCTGCCGAGCGGATACTCGGAGTGAGCGAGGCCCAACTGCGGGAACAGAGGAAGGGCTTCGCCGACTGGCACCCAATCCGCGAGGACGGCTCGCCCTATCCGGCGAATGAACTCCCTATTGCGCGAACCCTGGCTACCGGCGAAGCGTTGCGCGACGTGGTGCTAGGCGACCTCAGCCCAGCGGGCAAGCTTACCTGGCTGCAGGTAAATTCCGAACCCATCATCGATCCGGTGTCTGGCCAGCTTACCGCCGCCGTGGTTTCGTTCTCGGACATCACCCGTCGGCGCGCGGCCGAGGAACAATTGAACAAGCTGTACCTGGCTGTCCAGCAGAACCCCCACAGCATTATCATCACGGATGACAACGGCGTGGTCGAGTATGTCAACGCGGCTTTTGTCGAGACCAGCGGCTACTCTTCCGAGGAAGTCGTCGGCAGGCGAGCCGGTCTGCTCAAGTCCGGCCAGACGCCGCAGGCAACGTATCGTGACCTGTGGGCTCACCTGAAGGCGGGGCAAGGCTGGAAAGGCGAATTCATCAATCGCCGCAAGGGCGGGGAAATCTATATCGACCTGGTGCGCGTTGCCCCCATTCGCCAGCCCGACGGCCGCATTACCCATTACCTGTCGATTCAGGAAGACATCACCGAGCATAGACGTCTGGGAGAGGAACTGGACCACTATCGCCAACATCTGGAGGAACTCGTGTTTGAACGCACCTTCCAGTTGGAGGAGGCGAACGAAGTGCTGGCCGCTCGTTCAAAGGAGATTGCCGCCGCCAAGGAGGTGCTCGAGCTGGCGAGCAGGGCGAAGAGCGAGTTCCTGGCGAACATGAGTCACGAAATACGCACGCCGATGAACGCGATCATGGGTCTGGCGCATTTGCTGCGGCGCAGCCTGCAGGACTCCGGACAGCAGGATAAGCTCGACCGGATCACCGGGGCAGCCGAACACCTGCTACTGATCATCAACGATATTCTGGACATCTCCAAAATCGAGGCGGGCAGGCTGACCCTTGAGCACACAGACTTCGACCCCGAGAGCGTGCTGGCCAATGTCCGTGCGCTGATGGAGGAGAAAGCGGAAGGCAAGGGGCTGGAACTGGTGGTGGACATCGACGGGCTGCCACGGCGCTTGCGCGGCGACCCTACGCGCCTGACCCAGGCGTTGCTCAACTACGCCAGCAACGCGGTGAAATTTACCGAACGCGGTTCGGTCGTGCTATCGGCGCGAGCGGTGGAAGAAAGCGACGGGGAAGTAGTCCTGCGTTGCGAGGTACGGGACACCGGCATCGGCATCGCGCCGGAACAGCAGGCACGGATATTTGATGCATTCGAACAGGCCGACAGTTCGACCACGCGCAGATACGGTGGCACCGGGCTGGGCCTGGCCATCACGCGGCGACTGGCCGAGCTCATGGGCGGCGCAGTGGGAGTCGAGAGCGCGTTGGGCCAGGGAAGTACTTTCTGGTTTACGGCTCGTCTTGGCAGGACCGAAAATGGCGCACGCACACCCGTTGCTGGGGACCTGCGAGGGCAGCGTGCACTATTGGTGGAGGACCTGCCTGAGTCACGGGCGGCGCTGGGAACAATGCTGAAGGCCATGGGGCTGCGGGTCGATATGGCCGAATCCGGCCCCGTGGTGCTGGCGCGCGCAGAGGAGGCTGATGCCGCAGACGACCCCTATGCGATTGTGCTGTTTGACTCGCGCCCGCCGAAAATGGACGGCGTCGAGGCCACTTGCCGCCTCAAGTCACTTGTGCTGAAGCACGCGCCGAAAGTCGTGCTGATCACCGACTTCGACGACGACCCTGTGCGGGAAGGATCACGGCACGCCGAGTGCGAGGCCGTACTCGTCAAGCCGGTGAGTGCTTCCGGCCTGCATGACGTGCTGGTGAACGTGTTGCAGGGCGATGCCCCGCCCTTCGCCGTACCCCTTCCGCCTTCGGTTGCGGAACACGACCTGAGGCAGTTTTACCACGGTGCGCGCATCCTGGTGGTGGAAGACAACCAGATAAACCAGGAAGTCGTGATCGAGTTGCTGCGCGAGGCGGGGCTTGAGGCAGACCTGGCGCAAAACGGCATCGAGGCGGTGGAGAGGGTGCGAGAACAGAACTACGACCTGATCCTGATGGACGTGCAGATGCCGCATATGGATGGACTGGAGGCGACCCGCGTGATCCGCTCCCTGGCGGGCCGCCAGGATGTCCCGATACTCGCCCTGACGGCCAACGCATACGAAGAGGACAGGCAGCGCTGTCTCGATGCCGGAATGAACGATCACCTGGGCAAACCGGTCGAGCCGGCCAGATTGTTCGCGGCACTGATAAAGTGGCTGGATGCCAGCGGTGCGACCCGACGACCGTCAGCTACAGAACAGGAATTGGCGAATACAACGCAGGCGCAGAGCTTGGCCGCCGCCGGCTCTCCCATCGTACCGGACCGCAGTACGGTGAAGAATGTTCTGATCAAGCTTGAACTTCTGTTGGCGCAGGACGACATACGCGCCAGCCAACTCATGCAGGAATCCACCCCCCTTCTGCGCGCTGCGCTTGGAGATGCTGCCCGGATGATGGAAACCCAGATCAGCGGCTTCGATTATCCCGCCGCCTTGGCCAAACTGCGCCAGGCGCGGGCGCAGCTTGAGGCCGCGGATGGCCCTTTCACCGTTGCGGCGAAGTCGCTGCCGGAGTCCGGTATTCAAGACTAACTCAGATGGAAACCGGATATGCAGGTTTTCCTTTGCGCGGACGCTAACCTGGCGCAGGTCACCGTTGTGGCCCACCCATTCTTGCAGGCGTATCCGAGCTTCCGGTTTGAAGCTGTTCGGAAGCAGAAGGCATTCGATGCGTCCAGTGCGGCCAACTACAGGAAGCGTCAAAAAGAGTAACGACGTCGTCCGGGAATAAGGAAACCTAAGCATGGCCGCACAAAACAAAGTGAATGCACCGGTGTATTCCTCTTCAGCAGCATCCCCGTTCGAGGATCGATACGCCATCGAAGGGGAACGCGAAGCAGCCCCACAGCCTGAAGACGTTGTTGCTGGCGGGAGGTGAGCATCGTGGATAAGGTCAGATTGGACAAATGGCTGTGGGCCGCCCGGTTCTTCAAAACCCGGTCGCTCGCCACTCAGGCAGTCGAAGGCGGCCGGGTGAAACTCAACGGAGAACGGTGCAAGCCAGCGAAGGAGGTGCGGGCGGGAGACCGCTTGCTTGTTCATATCGGCGAAATCGAGTGGGAGCTCGCCGTGCTTGCCTTGTCCGATAAGCGCGGGCCGGCAACTGTGGCCCGCAGCCTGTATGAGGAATCGGAACAAAGCCTGACACGCCGGCAAGCCCAACTGGAAGAGCGGCGCATGCAACTCAATCCGGCCGCTACGCTCAAAGGGCGTCCAACCAAGAAAGACCGGCGCAGGATACGCCGATTCAGCGAGGGCCTTGAATAGGAACCCGCGTGTTGTCCGCACAATCACAACCGCCAACCCGGTTGGAATCCCAAGTCGCGTGGTGCGCCTGTAGAATAGACGATTCTTCGTGTTGGCTTTCTCTTGCTCTCTGACATGCCTCTCTTGACCCGACTGTTGCGCTGGAGCGGGTTCGCCCTGCTGGCGGCAATGGCGATGGGGGGGGGCTTGCTGGGCTACCTGTACCTGTGGGTGCTGCCCCATATCGCGGACTACCACAGCACCATCGAGGATCTGCTTTCATCCGCAACGGGCTTTCAGGTCAGCCTGGCGGAGGTGGGCGGCGAATGGGGCGGCGCCCGACCCTGGTTCACGCTCAAGGGCGTAACCCTGCGTGATGGGGACAACCGGCCAGTTCTTCATTTCGACCGTATTGATGGCCGTTTTGGCTGGCGCAGCGTGTTGACCCTGGAACCACGTTTTCACACTTTGACTGTGCAGGGCTCGATACTTGCACTGCGTCGAACGCCGGACGGCAAGTACCGTTTGGGGGGAATCGCCATCGATCCTCATAGCTCCAATCATGCCTTCTCGGACTGGCTGCTGAAGCAGGGCGATGTGTCGGTGCAAGGACTTACCCTGGCCTGGATCGACGACTTCAGACAAGCCCCGCCGCTCGTTCTGACCGGCGTAAGAGTCGATCTCAGCAATTTAGGGCGCAGGCATGGATTCGAACTCTCCGCAACGCCGCCGGCACGCGTAGGCGGTCCGCTTGAATTGGGCGGTATCTTGCATGGGCGAGGATTCTTCCGACTGAGTGAATGGTATGGAACCCTCCATGGACTGTTTCGCAACGTGCGGCTCGATTCCCTGTCCGCATGGACGGACCTGCCTTACCTGAAGACTGGCCGCGGAGGCTTATTGATGACGGCCCGGATGGACAGGGGCCGGATTGTGGCGGTGGATGCGCGGCTGAACATGCTTGAGGTTGGTGGCCAGTTCGACCCGCAGCATGCGCCGCTCAATCTGCGCAGACTGGTGGGCGAGGTGGGCTGGCAATCGAAAGCAGGCACCCAATCGATAAAAGTGGGGGGCCTTTCATTGCAGCCGACCGCAGGTGCGTCGATCGGTCCGCTCAACGGCCAGGTGAGTTGGGCCGGAAACGGCGGCTTCCAGTTGACAGCGGACGTACTGCAACTGGCGTCCTTGCGCCCCCTGCTGGCGTCGCTGCCGATCAAGCCGGCGTTGCAGAATCGCTTGAGCGCCCTGCAGGCGCAGGGTCGTGTGGATCATCTGCAGGCAAGTTGGCATCCCGCTGCCCGCCCGGGCGAAAGAGCCACATTCAGCGTGAATGCACGCTTTCGGCAACTTGCCTGGGAAGCGCTCGACCAGTGGCCGGGCGCAAAAGGATTGAACGGTAGCCTGGCAGGAAACCAGGACAAGGGAGAATTCAGTATCGAGGTCCGGCCAGGCCAGCTGGACCTGCCGCAGGTATTCCGCGACCACAAGATGGATTGGACCCGGCTTCTTGCCCAGGGAGGCTGGCGCTGGAAGAGTTCCGGATATGAATTGCAGCTTGCGAATGTTGACCTGGAAAATGCCGACCTTGCCATGACCCTGGCCGGCACCTATCGAATCGGCAGCAATGGCCCTGACCAGGTGGATCTGTCGGGCCGCCTGGAGCGTGCGGCCGGCGCCGCAGTCTATCGCTACATGCCCAAGACGGTACATGACGAGGCCTACTCCTGGCTCAAGCAGGGTTTGCTTGCAGGCGTTGCGCGGCAGGGGACTTTTACCCTGCGGGGGGAAGCGCGCCGTTTCCCGTTCCGCAACAATGTCGGTGGGCTGTTTCAGATCGATGTGCTGGCGAATGGGGTTTCGCTTCACTATGCCGGGGACTGGCCAAACATCGATGGAATAGACGGGCAACTGCGTTTTCGCAATGAACGGCTGGAAATTCTTTCGGATCAGGCGCACATCTTCGGCGCCAGATTACACGGCGTGCAGGTGGTGATTCCTCATCTCGGGGCAATGGATGAAATCCTCGATGTAAAAGGGGAAGCGAGCGGGCCCGTGGCAGAATTCGTTCGCTTCGCCAATTTCAGTCCGGTGTCGGACCGGATCAACAACCTTACCGAAGACATGACCGGAACGGGAGATCTCGGCCTGGCGCTCAACATCAAGGTGCCATTGGGCCACATTTCCGACACCACGGTGGCCGGCCGGCTGGAATTCAACAACAACACCCTCTACCCCGGTCCCGCCGTTCCCCGGCTGGAACAGGTCGGCGGCCATCTCGACTTCACCGAACAGGCGGTCAGCGCGAACCGCATAGGCGCCCGGACCTTGGGCGGGCCGGCACTATTCGCGGTCACTACGCAGGACTCCAGAGCACGCGTTCTGGGGCAGGGCGTATTTACGGCGGCGGCGCTGGAAACCTGGCTGGGCAAACCGGTCAGCCATCTTTTGTCTGGCCAGGCAAAGTGGAAAGGCGAAATGATGCTGGGCCATGGGGCGCATGCCAGTGTCAAGGCGGAATCGAACCTGGTGGGCCTGGAATCTGCTCTGCCCGCGCCGCTGGCCAAGCGCGCTGGACAGGCGGCGCAGATGACCATTGAGCAGCAGCCGCTCAAGGATGGATCGACCTGGTCATCACTCAACTATGGCAGGCAAGTGTCTGGCGTATGGGTTAGCCGGCCCATGGCCAGGGGCATGAAAGTGGATCGCGGCGAAATTCGCTTTGGCGCGCCGGCCCAATTGCCTCAGCAACCGGGCTTGTCGGTGGCCGGCTATGTGCGGGATTTTGATCTGGGCAGTTGGCTGGACCTGGTCCCCTTGGGCGGGGATGATCAGGCACCACTCAATGGGATTAACCTGACCCTCTCCCACCTGGAATTTCTCGGCCGCCGGTTTACCGACATCAATATCGACGGCAAGCTCAGGGGTGGCATCCTCAAGGTCGATGTTGGGGGACACGGCGTTCAGGGCAGCATCGCGTACCGGCGCGCGACGGAAGGGGCGGTTTCCCGGGTGTCCGGCGTGTTCAAACAATTGGTGATCCCGGCACCGATGTCAGCGGGTGCAAAGCTTGAGGGGCCGCGTGTTGTCGCAGCGGATTTTCCCTCGCTGGATATTTCGGTGGATGACTTGCGCATGCCGGATCTGACCTTGGGGCGGCTGGAAGCCTTGGCTCATGGCAGCAGCGCAGGCCTGGTAATCGATCAATTGCGCCTGACCAATCCTGACAGCGTCATCTCCATGAGCGGTCTGTGGAAAGGGGTGGCCGGCGACGAAACCCGCGTCAAACTGGAAACGGACATCAAGGATGCCGGCAAGATGCTCGCTCGCTACGGCTTTCCGGGCATGGTCAAACGAGGAAAAGGCAGCGTATCCGGAGACGTCACCTGGCAAGGCTCGCCGGCCGACTTCGCGTTTCGCACTCTGACCGGCACGCTAAACTTCAAGGCCCAGAACGGCCAGTTCCTCAAGGCCGACCCGGGCGTCGCCAAACTTCTGGGGGTGGTCAGCCTGCAATCCATTCCGCGCCGCATGAACCTGGATTTTCGCGATGTGTTTACCGAAGGTTTCGCCTTCGATGACATTTCCGCTACGCTTAGAATTGTTGGCGGCAATGTTTACAGCGATGACTTCCGTATGAAAGGCCCAGCCGCGACGGTGAAGATGTCCGGAGTTGCCAGACTGTCGGATGAAACGGTCCAGCTTCGGGTCAAGGTCAACCCCAAGCTGTCGGAAAGCGTGGCGGTGGCGGGCGCCCTGATCGGCGGGCCACTGGCGGGGCTGGGGATGCTGGCAGTGCAGAAAGTGCTCAAGGACCCAATCGAGCAGGCGACCTCATATGAAATACTGGTCAACGGACCTTGGGCCGAACCCAATGTCACCAAGTTGGCCAAACCGAAATTTGGCAAGGAACAAGACCAGACGAATGCCTACCCCGTACCCTAAGACCAGCAGAAATGCAAAATCGAGCGTAGCCCGCACGCGCGGCAGCCAGAAGAGGCCTGCGCCCCAGCAGCCCGCCGGTACCGTGCGGGTAGCGGCCATCCAGATGGCGTCCGGGCCCAATGTGGTGGCCAATCTCGCCGAAGCGGAGCGTCTCATCGAACAGGTGGCCGAGGCCAACGCGCGGTTGGCGGCCTTGCCGGAATATTTCGCCATCATGGGCATGAAAGACACCGACAAGGTGAAGGTCAGGGAGAAGGAAGGCAAGGGTCCGATGCAGGATTTCCTTTCCCGCATGGCCAAAAAGCACAAGCTCTGGCTGGTGGGAGGGACAGTGCCGCTTGAGAGTTCCGACCCGAACAAGGTGCGCAACGCCTGCCTGGTCTATGACGAGCGCGGCAAACAGGTCGCGCGCTACGACAAGATCCATCTGTTCGGCCTCGATCTTGGCGTCGAGCACTACCAGGAAGAGAATACCATCGAGGGGGGCGACACAGTCGTGGTGGTCAACAGCCCGTTCGGCCGTATCGGCCTGTCGGTATGCTACGACCTGCGTTTTCCCGAACTCTACCGCGCCATGCCCGACGTGGATCTGATCGTGGTGCCATCGGCATTTACCGAAACCACCGGCAAGGCGCATTTCGAAACCCTGGTGAGGGCTCGCGCGATCGAGAATCTTGCCTATGTCATCGCCCCCGCTCAAGGAGGCTATCATCTCTCCGGCCGCGAAACCCACGGCGATAGCATGATCGTCGATCCCTGGGGGGTGGTGCTCGACCGCCTGCCGCGCGGGTCGGGGGTGGTGATGGCGAACATCAATTCCAAGTATCAGAGCAGCCTGCGCAAGAGTCTGCCGGCCCTCAAGCATCGTGTCCTGGGCATCGAGCCGACCCAGGTGGTGACGCTGGAACGGCGCACCGCCATGAGCCGCGAGAGCGCGGCGAAGAAATAAGGACAGCCCGCGACTCCGCAGCCAAGAAATAGGAGGTCCCGTATGAAACTGAAAGATACCCAGCCTGCCCTGCAGGTTTCCGAACAATTATTCGAAACCGCCCGTGCTATCCTGCTGATGCCCAACCAACTGGATGCCAGTCAACTGACCCCCGTGTTCGGCAAGCTGATGGCCAGCGAAGTGGATTACGCCGACCTGTATTTCCAGTACACCCGTTCCGAAGGCTGGACCCTGGAAGAAGGCCAGGTCAAGTCCGGCAGCTTCAATATTGACCAGGGCGTGGGTGTGCGTGCGGTATCCGGCGAAAAGACCGCATTTGCCTATTCCGACGACATTTCGCTTGAGGCATTATCGCAGGCGGCCGACGCTACGCGGGCCATCGCGCGCGCCGGGCACGACCGCGCAGTGCCTGTCGCGGTGGCGAGTGCAGGCCGCAACCTGTATCAACCGGTCGATCCGCTGGCCAGCCTGCCAGACCCGCAGAAGGTATCGCTGCTGGAACGAGTCGAAGCCATTGCGCGCAAGCTTGACCCGCGCGTGAGCCAGGTGATCGCGCATCTGGCCTCCGAATACGAGGTCGTGTATGTTGCGCGCTCCGATGGCCAGACCGCAGCTGATGTGCGGCCGTTGGTGCGGCTTTCCGTGCAGGTCATCGCAGAGCAGGACGGGCGGCGCGAACAGGGTACCGGCGGTGGGGGCGGGCGCTTCGACTACGCCTATTTCACCGACGACAAGCTTGAGGACTACGCGCGCCAGGCCGTGCACCAGGCAGTTATCAATCTTGCGGCCAAGCCTGCGCCGGCCGGCGTCATGCCTGTGGTATTGGGGCCGGGCTGGCCCGGCATCCTGCTGCACGAAGCGGTGGGTCACGGGCTGGAAGGCGACTTCAACCGCAAAGGCAGTTCGGCATTTTCGGGCCGCATGGGCGAGCGGGTGGCCTCGCCCGGAGTTACCGTTATCGACGACGGCACGCTGCCGCAGCGGCGCGGCTCACTCAATGTCGATGATGAAGGCAATCCCACCCAGTGCACCACCCTGATCGAGGACGGTGTGCTGGTCGGCTACATGCAGGACAGCCTCAATGCCCGCCTGATGGGTGCGCCGGTTACGGGAAATGGAAGGCGCGAATCGTTCGCCCACCTGCCCATGCCACGCATGACCAACACCTACATGCTGGCTGGCGATAAGGACCCGCAGGAGATCATCGCCTCGGTCGAGCGGGGCATCTTTGCCGTCAACTTCGGCGGCGGCCAGGTCGATATCACCAACGGCAAGTTCGTCTTCTCCACCGCCGAGGCCTACATGATCGAAAACGGCAAGGTCACCTACCCGGTGAAAGGCGCGACACTCATCGGCAACGGCCCCGATGCCCTGACCCGTATCGAGATGATCGGCAACGACATGAAGCTCGACCCCGGCGTGGGCACGTGTGGCAAGGAAGGGCAGAGCGTCCCCGTGGGCGTGGGGCAGCCGACCTTGAGGATTGATGGGTTGACGGTGGGAGGGACGGGGTAGTCCGTCTGGCCTGGGGTTGCCCAGCGGCAAGTGACTTTCTCTTTGGTCCCCAAGAACTCAAGGATACTTGAAGTGCTCTCTGGCCAAGGACTTATTGGCAAGCTTGTTCTCCTAGCCTGGATTTCCACGCACCGTAATTGACCTAACATCGAACCGGTTTTTGTATCGGCTACGCGCTCATGCGCAGGGTGTAATC
>JBAWGM010000386.1:0-2870 GCA_049592895.1 Thiobacillaceae bacterium
GCGTGGCACTGTTCAAGCCGAGTTGCAGACGGCTGTAGTAGGCGGCGTGGCGGCTGGAGAAAATGGGATCGAAGCGTTCGCCGAAGGCCAGTCGGTTGAAGCCAGTCGACGGGGAAATGGCCGCAGCGGCCGCTTCACGCCAGAATCTGGGCATACGGTCGCCTTGCTCAAGCACCAGGCTCGACATCCGGAATAGCGCCTCGCCAAGGAAGCTCCCGGCAATACCGCTCGCGACCTGATCATTCTTGGCCGGCGGCGTCTTTTCGCCCGCGATCTCCCAGGCCACGCTGCCAGCAAAGGTGTAGCCGGCCGACTCCCAGTAGCCGAGGCCTGCCGATCGCGCGAAGCCATGATACATCGAGCCCTGGTAAGGGTGGGCGAACTGGTTCACCGCGTAAGGATCGCGGTCGGTGACCCAGGCGCCTTGCAGATTGTGCCGGATCGACGACAGTGTGACGTCATAGTCGCTGCTGCCGCCGTCTTGATTGTTGAGGCGATTCACCAGAACGTCGAATCCTAGGATTTCCAGGGCCGGGATCGCGTAGCTCTTGTGTGTTCCGAACTCCGGCAGCGAAGCAGACGCTGGGTCTGAGGAGGTGGGGGCTGCCGGCGCGCCTGCCTGTGCCAGCATGTCCCTGGGGATGCGAGGCGAAGGATCGCCGTACCACTGCAGTTCCGGGGACCACATCAGCCCTGGTGTCTGGGGAGCGAGTGCCCCGGCATCGTTACCGGATGCCGCCCCTGGTGCGCCAAGAGCAGCGGACTCCTGGGTAATCGCGCCACGCGCGACCGTCGAGACCAACGCAACAACAGCACTGAAAAGTACCGATCCTACCCAACGGCCATACAGCTTTTTCAAGGCTATTCCCCTTATGGTTTGGCAATTTGTATTGTGACGGCAAACGCCGGATCCATTCAGCTTCTGAACATCCCAAGATCAAGACGGTATCGTATTGTTGCGTGCCAGCGACAGAAATCGGCGTGCCTGATTTGATGTTGGCAAATATTAGATACTTTCCTTCTGGGACGCTCCGTGCGATACCGAACATAAGGCATGGGTCTAGCGCAGGTTAACCGTCATTTTCCGGCGCGCGCTGGCCTGGGTATGGACGAAATTGATACTTACGCCAACTAAAGCATTTTCGAATGTACAACATTCATGGCAGATCGCCTTATGTTCGTTACCGAACGGAAGCACTTGGGTAAACGCAGTACGGTCTTACCGGCGAGAGTTGGTGTCGAATTCCGTTGACATTCATGACTCAAACATTGGTTATTGACTGGGCGTCGCAGCTGGATGGCGCACTCAAAATACGAGTGCCGAAGCAGGCCCTGCGCACCGCCCGATTGCCGGTAGAGAAGATATACATAATGAAATTCGGAAAAACACCAAGGGCTCGCAGGACTATCAGAATTGAACTAGGGTACGTCTGAATTGAGGAATGACTCCAAGCTCCGCCTTGCTCGTCTTCAATGTCACGGAATGCCCGCGGCATCATGCCATGCTGCCTTTTTCGATTGAGCCCTAACATGGAGCCTAAACGCAAATGAATACTGCCCCAACCGCATTTCGAGCTATCGCAGCCGCATTCCTGTCCGTGACATTCGCTCTCGGTCTGCTCGTGCCATCGGCCGCTTTCGCAGAACTTTCCAATGAATCGCTGCTCGGCCCTGGCTTGCGCTCGCAGCCGGCCTACGACGGTTCGGATTCTCAACGTGTTGAGTTCGTCCCGGTTGTCCGCTACTTCGGCAAGCCCTGGTTTGTGCGCTCGACCCAGGGCGTGCTCGAGGGCGGGATACGGCTGGAGCTTGCGCCGGGGCTTCATGCCGGCGCGCAACTTGCCTACGAGTCAGGGCGCAAGACAAGCGAATCCGATTTCCTAAAGATTCACAGCGTCCCCGATGTCGACCGTGGGGCGTCGGTCGGCGTGCATCTCGAATGGGACCACCAGTTCGGTCCCATGCCGATCACCCTGCTCGCGCGCGCGCGGCAGAACACCGACTCCGATCTCGGCGCCCAGGCCGATCTCCGCCTCAGCGCAGGTGTATACCGCGGAGGACGCTTCGCCGCGGGCGTATTTACGCAGGCGACATGGGCGAACGCGAAATCGACCGACTCCTTTTACGGCATCACGCCGCAGGAGTCCACCGCCACGGGCCTGCCGGCGTCCCATGCGGGAAGCGGATTGTTGTTCGCAAGCGTCGGAGTCCTCTGGTCGGTCGATCTGAGCCAAAAGTGGATCGTCGTCGGAAGCGTTGAGTCGCGTCACCTGGAAGGGGACGCCGCCGACAGCCCGCTTGCGGAGCGCGGGTCGAATTACTATGCGGCCGCGGGGCTTGCCTATCGTTTTTAGAGCGCACACCGCGCGGCGTCGACGAGGCCACGCCCGCAGGGCAAGGAATGCTGGATCTGTGAAATATAGAACGCTGCCTTTCTTTATGCTCTTTCAAGCCCGTGCGTCGCTATGGAAGATTTGGCGGCTGTGCCCGCTCGGCAGGCAGATCCCGGCGCCGGGGCACCTGCATGCGATCTACCGCCTGAAGCTTGCACGTTTCAAGGAAACCTTCCCGGCGCCGGCCGAGACGGACGCCATTGACGCAAGGGGCATGCTGCAGTTGATACAAATGCGCTGGAGCTATTCAACGATACCCACCCTGGTCGCCACGGTCTCCACCGTGGTCACCCTCATGGTCACGCCGATCTCCTCTATGATCGCGATCTTCACCGCGATCCTGATCTCTCCGATAACCATTGTCATGGCCTCGGTACGCGTCAACATAGCAACCACTCAAAGCAATCACCATCAAGCTTGCGATTAGCAGTAGTTTTTTTCATGATTCATCCTTATTGTTAAAACAGTTGACCCACC
>JBAWGM010000387.1:0-5281 GCA_049592895.1 Thiobacillaceae bacterium
GTATTTGCCACCCTGGCGGTGGCTTCGGATGATGACGAGGAGCGCGCCTCCCGTGTGCCAATGCCCGCCGAGGCAAAGCCCCTGGGTGAGCATTGCGTTGAACCTACTGAGTTCATGAAGCGCAATCACATGAAGCTCATACTGCATCAGCGTGACAAGACCATGCACCAGGGCATCCGCACGACCAAGTACAGCCTGAAGCACTGTATCTATTGCCACGCCACGGCCACCAAGGAAAACCCCGCGGTGCGCAGCGTGCTGGGAGAGGGACATTTCTGCCAGAGCTGTCACGCCTACAATGCGGTCACGATCGACTGTTTTGAATGCCACTCGAGCAAACCCGGCAGAGATGTGGCGATGCCTTTGACCCGTCCGCTCGGTACCTCCGCAAGCGACCGTTTGCACTCGCAGGCAAGCCTGAGTCAGAAGACCGCCCAAGCTGGAGCTGCGAAATGAGCTTTGACCACTACCGCAGAAACTTTATTGGAGGCGCCCTCGCAGTGGGCGGCGCCACGGCCTTGCCGGGCATGCTGTTCTATGAAATTGCCCAGGGACGGCCACCCGAGGAAGGCGCAACCAGCAAGAATCGCTGGGGCTTGCTCATCGACACGACCCAGTGCGCCACCGGTTGCGATGCGTGTGTGACGGCTTGCAGCACCGAGAACGGCTGGGCCATGAAAACCGGTCCGCAGGATCCGCAGTGGATCCGCAAGGTGGAACTCACCAACCAGAGCACCGGCCAGAAACACAACCTGCCCTTGATGTGCCAACATTGCGAGGAACCGCCCTGCGTAGACGTGTGTCCGACCGGCGCGTCCTTCAAGCGCGCGGACGGCATCGTCCTGGTGGACCGGCATATATGCATCGGCTGCCGCTACTGCATGATGGCCTGCCCCTACAAGGCGCGCTCACTGGTGCACGAAGACCTTGATGACACGCAACTGCCAACGGTGCCGCGAGGCAAGGGCTGTGTTGAGTCCTGCACCCTGTGTGTGCAAAAGATTGACGCGGGCGACAACACGACGGCCTGCGCCGAAGCGTGCAAGGAAGACGGACATCAGGCCATCCTGTTTGGCGACCTGAATGATCCCAACAGCGAGATTTCGCAAAAGCTCGCCCAGTTTCCCAGCCGAGAAATTCGGGCCGACCTGGATCTCAATACCGGCGTACGCTACCAGGGCATTTAAGCGGATAACACTTATGCACATCGTCAATCGCGAGATCGAAGGACGCAGCCTGGGATACTGGGCGCTGCTCGGCGGCCTCGGGCTGCTAGCTCTGCTGGGGCTGATTGCTGCCCTCAACATGGAGCACCATGGCCACATCATCACCGGCATGAACAACCAGATCGTGTGGGGGCTGCCCCACGTGTTTGCCGTGTTCATGATCGTGGCGGCTTCTGGTGCCCTTAACGTGGCTTCCATCGCCACAGTGTTCGGCAAGAAGCTTTACAAGCCGATGGCGCCCTTGTCTGCGCTGCTGGCCATCGCACTGCTGGCGGGCGGCCTGATGGTGCTGATGCTGGACCTCGGGCGAGCCGACCGGGTAATCGTGGCAGCGACCTATTACAACCCCAAGTCGGTGTTTGCCTGGAACGTCCTCTTGTACACCGGATTCTTTGGTTTCGCCGCCGCCTATTTGTGGACCATGATGGACCGTACGGTAGGCGCGTACAACAAATACGCCGGGTTTGGCGCCTTCATCTGGCGCCTGATCCTGACCACCGGTACCGGCTCGATCTTTGGTTTTCTGATCGCCCGCCAGGCTTTCGGCAGCGGTCTGATCGCCCCCATGTTCATTGTCTTCTCCCTGGCCTACGGCACCGCCGCCTATCTGCTGGTGCTGCTCGCCGCCTATGGCTGGAGCGAGCGTCCGCTGGGGAATGAAGTCGTGCGCCGGTTGAAGAATCTGTTGGGCATTTTCCTCGCCGCTTCGTTCTTCTTCGTGGTCATCCATCACATGACCAGCCTGTACTATGCGAAAAACTGGCCATTTGAGCGCTTCATCCTGCTCGATGGCGGGATCTATACGGCCTTGTTCTGGCTGGGACAGGTGCTGGTCGGCTATGTCATTCCCATGCTGCTGGTGTTTGCCCCCGCCACCCGCAGCAACCGTACTGCCATCGCGGCGGCTGCGGCGCTGGCGGTGTTGGGTGCCCTTGCGCAGATGTATGTCACCATCATCGGCTCGCAGGCCTTCCCGCTGGAAATCTTTCCGGGTTATGAAGTCACCAGCAGCTTTTACGACAGCGGTATTCATGCGTACAACCCCAGCCATTGGGAGTTGATGCTGGGTGTGGGTGGACTGGCGGTGGCCCTGGCCATGGTGACTTTCGCAGTCAAGATTCTGCGTTTGCTGCCCGAAAGCCTGGCGGATGAAGTGCTGAGTCCGCATACTCCCTCCGCCTGATCGGTAATATTCTATGACTCAACGGAGCAGGGCGTTCGTTGCCCGACTCTCTTCACAACAGGGCGCGGCAACGCGCCCTTGTTGCCTCAGGGCCAGCGACAAATGACTGCGCGCTTCATGGTTTCCGCGGCGCACAAGTCCTCCGGCAAGACCACCTTGTCGATCGGCCTGTGTGCCGCCCTGCGCGCGCGGGGGCTGTCCGTCCAACCATTCAAGAAAGGCCCGGACTACATCGATCCGATGTGGCTTACGCGCGCCAGCGGCCGCGCCTGCCGCAACCTGGATTTCTATCTGATGGGCCATGGGGAGATCCGCGACAGCTTCGAACTGCATGCGCGCGATGCCGATGTCACGCTGGTCGAGGGCAACAAGGGCCTGTACGACGGATTGCATCTGGATGGCAGCAACAGCAACGCCGCGCTCGCCAAGCTGCTGAATATTCCGGTGGTGCTTGTTCTCGATACGCGCGGCACGATTCGCGGCGTGGCGCCCCTGCTGCTGGGTTATCAGGCCTTCGACAAGGATATCCGCATCGCCGGGGTAATCCTCAATCAAGTCGGCGGGGAGCGGCATGAGAGCAAGCTGCGCGCAGTGGTCGCCGAATACACCGATATTCCGGTGCTGGGCGCGGTGCAGCACGATGCCGCGATGAATATCGAGGAACGACATCTGGGACTCATGCCCAGCAATGAATCGGGCGAAGCGCGGGTCCAGATCGCGGCCATCGCGGCTGCCATCAACAGCCAGGTTGATCTGGATCAACTGCTGGCCTGCACCGAGTCGGGCCAGGCAGTTGCCCTGCCAGCGGCGCCGCACCCAGAGAGCCCCTCGCGCTATCGCATAGGCGTGGCACAGGACCGGGCTTTCGGCTTCTATTACGCCGATGACCTGGATGCGCTCAAAGCCGGCGGCGCCGAGATTGCGCCCATAGATACCTTGCAGGACGCGCATTTGCCAGATCGCCTCGACGGACTGGTGATAGGCGGTGGTTTTCCGGAAATGTTCATGCGCGAACTCGAGGCCAATGTTCAGTTGCGCCAGGAAATTCATCAGGCCATCGACACCGGCCTGCCGGTTTATGCGGAGTGCGGCGGCTTGATGTATCTGGCGCGCAGCATGCAGTGGAAGGACCGCCCCTACCAGATGGTCGGTTCGATACCGGGCGATATCCACATGCACGACAAGCCCATGGGCCGGGGCTATGTGCGGCTCAAGGAAACCGGGAGCGGTCCCTGGCAGGAAATTCCGGTGGACGACATTGCCGCTCATGAATTTCACTATTCCAGCCTTGACAACCTGCCCGCTGACCTCATTTATGCTTATGAAGTAAAGCGCGGCCAGGGCATCGATGGCCGGCATGATGGCATCGTGCACAAAAACCTGCTGGCCTCCTATACGCATTTGCGCTCCACCCGGAACTTCAGTTGGGTGCAACGATTTCTCTCCCTGGTGGCGCGCCATGCGTCATCGCAACCAAACCGCCGCCAACACGCGGCTTGAACCTTGAAAGGAAATACGATGGTGACGGTTACCCCGAATGCCGCCAAACAGATTCTGGATTACGCCGCCGGGGCCAATGATCTGGACGGCATGTCCCTGCGCATCGGCGCGCGCCTGGGCGCCGACGGCTCGGTGGAATACGCCATGGGCTTTGACGAACTTCGGGACGATGATTTGCAGCTAAGCTCCGAAGGCATCAGCCTGCTGATCAGCGAAGCCAACGGGCCCCTGCTCAATGGTGTGACCCTGGATTTCGACCACGTCAACGGTGAGCCTTCGTTCATCTTCATCAACCCTAATCAGTTCGAGCCCATGGGTGGCGGCGGCTGCGGCTCTGGCGGTTGTGGCAGCGGCGGCTGTGGTTCAAGCTCTGGCGGGCGTGGTGGCTGCGGTTAGGCGAACGACTCTTGGCCAGCATCATGAGGACAGCGCCGACTGGATCGCCACGGCGCTTGGCGTCGTGACATCATTGCGAACGAAGCTCGGCAATTCAGAATTTAGCTCTGAAACGAACGTGCAATGAGCTGGACTCGCAACGCTCTCGGACGCTCCGCAACGGGATTTACCTAGGCTCATGAACTTCCTGCCCATCTTCATGGACCTTCGCGGCAAGACCTGCCTGTTGGTTGGGGGCGGCGAAACCGCGGCACGCAAGTGCGCCCTGCTGCTGCAATGCGGCGCCTGGGTCACCGTCGCGCACGCAGGCGAGCTGGCCCCAGCATTCAACGAACTGAAGGAGCAGGACCGCATCACCCACAGGCGCCTGACATTCAGCGCGGAGCTGCTGGACGAAGTGGCGCTGGTCGTCAGCGCCGCCGAGGATGATGTCATCGACAAGCAGGTGCACTCCGCCGCCAAGGCGCGCCAGTTGCCGGTCAACGTTGTGGACAAGCCGGCCCTGTGCAGCTTTGTCCTGCCGGCCATCCTGGACCGCTCGCCGATGATCGTGGCAGTAGGCACCGGTGGCGCATCGCCGGTGCTGGCCAGACTGCTGCGCTCCCGGCTGGAGACCTTGATTCCTATCAGCTACGGCAAGCTCGCTCATTTGGCGGAAGATTTCCGCGAGCGGGTCAAGGCGAAGTTCTCCTTTCCACCACAGCGGCGTATTTTTTGGGAAAAAGTCCTGCAGGGCCCGGTCGCTGAACTGGTGTTTGCCGGCAAGGAAGAGGAAGCGGAACAAGTCCTCCAGTCCATCCTGGACAAAGAGATCGACAGCGCGCCCAGCGGTGAGGTCTATCTGGTCGGCGCCGGGCCCGGCAACCCGGACCTATTGACCTTTCGCGCCCTGCGCCTGATGCAGCAGGCCGACGTGGTCGTTCATGACAACCTGGTGACCAGGGAAATCCTCGACATGTGCCGCCGCGATGCGGAA
>JBAWGM010000388.1:0-3010 GCA_049592895.1 Thiobacillaceae bacterium
TTGTATGGATATGCAACCTTGATTTAGGAGACATGATGAACAGAAACTCAATATTGATGATGGCGGCCATGATTTCGGCCTTTAGTACAGTCTCGCTGGCTGAAGGTAACCCGGAGGCGGGGAAAGATAAAGCCATTACCTGTGCTTTTTGTCACGGCGTGAACGGAGAACGGGAGATTCCTCTGTTGCAAGGCGGAACGTCCAGATTGGCGGGGATGGATGAGCACACGCTTTTCTTGGCGCTGATGGAGTATCGCTCTGGCCGACGCTTGCATCCCATGATGCAGTTCTTTGTGCTGCCCTACAGTGACAAGGACATGGAAGATATCGCAGCCTATTATTCCAGCCTGAAGGAGCCGCCCGTTTCACCACAGAATTAGATTGGAATAGGCTTAGCCCGGGTCGCTATCACTCGATTGCCTGGCTTGAACGGGAAACCCGCCAACAGCGGCGGGTGCCCGTATACTGCCCAGCAGCAGGAATTCGGTAATTCTCGCAGGTCATCATTGGTACGGGCCACAATCAGCCGGCTTTCCGGTCCCTCAAGAGATCTGGGGCACCTCTTTGCTGGGTTTGTTCTACCTGTCATTGCCAATGTTGTTTATTGATAGCCGCCAGAATATCAGTCAATCTAAATATTGAATTCATGCCGCCATTGACGCATTTGGGATACCAAGGTGTCGGAATTTGGGTCGATGGCTAACAATTCCTCACACTAAATGTTTAAACACGAAAGTCACCATGAAACTTAAATTGATCACCCTCGCGCTTGGAGTCCTCATGGCCCAAGGTGCTTTTGCCAATGGCACCCAGGCCAGCCCGGCTCCTCAGCCCAACCCGGCTGCCGCGCATAACATCCCGCAAACCCCTGAGCAGTGGCTGGAGCGGATGACCGACTTCACCCGCAACGCTTCTGCCTATCGGGATCCCAAGGTGTTCGTCCCTTGGTCCAACGCAGTGACCGAACCTGGCTTTTACACCCAGATGGGCGTCAACATGATGGAACCCAACAACTGGTATCGCATGTTCGGCTCCATGATGGATCCCCGTTCGCTGACCAACTACATGCAGTTCGCCGATCCCAATATGTACGCCAAGTGGATGGCGGCTTCCATGGACCCCAACTTCTACACTGCACTGATGACCCAGTGGGCTGACCCGGGCAAGATGATGCGCTGGATGATGATGCCCATGGACCCCAAGGTGTGGGGCATGATGATGCAAGCCCTGAACCCCAACATGTATCTGAAGTGGATGATGCAGCCGATAGATCCCAAGCTCTGGTCCCTGATGATGCAGCCCATGAACCCCAATCTCTACACGGCGTGGATGGGTCAGTCCCTGAATCCGCAGACCTACGGCGCGTGGGGTACCTGGTTGAACCCCTCCAGCTACACAGTACCCGGAATGGGTGGAATGGGGGGGCCTATCATCGCTCCGGTGATGCCTAATTCGTTTGATCCCACTGCCTGGCTGAAGATGACGAATCCGGCCGCTTGGACCAATCCTGCCGCCGCTTCAGTTGCAGGCGCTGCGCCCGCTGGTATGGTCAATGTCTTCGATCCCAATACATTGACGAGGATGTCTAATCCTGCTGGGCACACGGCCGCTGTTGTCGGAACCGGTCCCGCACCCGCGGGCTCTGCAGCCCCTGCCATCGCCCATGAACAGGTGAAGAAGACCCATCGACATCGCCGCCCTCATCACCACGCAAAGAAGGTGTCGGATAAGCCGGTTGAAGGCAAGTAAGCCGCGTACGCGCCGTATCACGACGCATAGGAGGCCCGCAGTTAAGGGGCCTCATTTTTTATTGTGTCACGACGCAGGCAGCGGCGACGGATAACGCCGTAAAAAAGGAAGTATAGAAGCCAGCTAAGCCCCTGTTTGTCTTTCCCCCACAAGTTCAGCCGATGGAGTCTCAACCAGTCGTAGGCCGGCACGTGGCCCGGCTTGCGCATTAAGTATCATCGGCGATGTCGAAGCGCAGCCCGCTCGAACCTTCGCCTTTTCCAACCGTGTTGCGCAGGCCCATCCACAGCACCGCGCTGCCGCCGAACCAGCGCACGTGCTGGGCGCTGCGGGTGATGCGCGTGCCCGCGCGTGGCACTTCCTCGTCGAACAGCGCGAGTCCCGGCCCTGGGGGATTCAACAGCACACCACGCGCGCTGCGCACGGCATTGCTACCGTCCGGCGCGAGCATTGCGGCGCGTACCAGGCGTAGCGCATTGGTCGCGGCGTCGCGCTGTGGCAGAAGCGGCACCCAGTTGTACGGCACGTCGGTGGCAAGACGGTAGCGCAGCACGCCGTCCGGCGGCGGCGTGGCCGCATCGCCCAGGGCGACGATGGCGCTGAGGTCGAGCCGTTGTTCGAGCGGCCCGGGCACCGCGCGCTCCACCGCCCAGGCCATGTTGGCGATCTCGTCGCGCAGCAGCAGCACTTCCTCGACGGCTCTGCCTTCCAGGGTCTTGGCCACCGCAGGCGCGAGAAAGAACAGGTTGGGCTGCGGCGCGAACGGCAGTGCGGCGGCGCGCTGCACCTTGCCGAGCTGGAACATCGAGAAGCCCGCGGCCGGCGCGATGCCGGCATCGTTGACCGGACGCACCAGCATCTGCACGCCGAAGGTGTCGGTGACAACCAGCGAGCGTGTGCGGGTGAGCGTGCCCACCTCGATTTCGACCGGAATGACGTACCAGTCGTTGCCGTAGTTGGTGGCGAAGTCCGCCATCAGCAGGTGCGGCAAATCGCCCGGGCCGGCATCGATCAAGCCCCAGTCGATGCGCGCGTCCTCGAATTCCCAGAAGCGCGGCGCGGGCATGCCGCGGAAGCTCACGGGCGCCGGCACCATGGTCTGTACCACGGCTTTCGCCGCGGTGTCTGCGGCCGAGCCGAGATTTACTTCAAGGTCAATGTCCACGCTGGACCAGTCGAGCCGACCTTCGCAGTATTGCGTCGCGCTGAGCGCAGTCTCGCCTTCGACGCTGTGCGCGCCGGCGACGGTGAAGGCGTATTC
>JBAWGM010000389.1:0-5540 GCA_049592895.1 Thiobacillaceae bacterium
CCCCCATGCCGCATCGTGGCAAGACCAATGAGCCCGGATTCGTTAAACACGTCGCCGAGGAAATTGCGCGCCTCAATGAAATTTCAGTAGAGGAAGTGGGGGAGGCGACCAGCCTGAATTTCAGGAAGCTATTTCTCAAGAAGAATTGAGTCTCGCGGTCAAGTTCACCATGGCGGTGATCAAGCTGACCACGCGGTCCTGGCGTTTCTCTTATATCCTCGGCTACCTCGGCAAGCTTGGCCCGATGGAGGCGTTGCCGGAAGCGATAGTGAAAATGCTGGAGCGCGTTGGCGCTGGCCATTTTGTCGGGGCGTATACTGCGCTTTCTGCCCTGTTCATAGGCATGAAGCAACACAAGACTCAGCAATCCGTACTGGCCCGCAATGCGGTCGCCGGCTGAAGCAAGTTAAGGATAAACACATGTCAAGCAACGCCCTTTCGGAAAATGGGATGCTGAACCGCGTTCTGGTTGCCACCGACGGTTCCGACTATTCCGATGGGGCCATCCGTACCGGAGTGGCCCTGGCCAAGGCCCGCAGTGCGCGCCTGATAGGCCTTTCAATCATCCTCTATAACCCCGAATACAGCACGCTGGTTCCCAATTTGCAGGAAGAGGCGGAGAAGCGCGCGCGCGACGCGCTTAAGTCTTTCATCGAGGCGGCCGGCGCGGGCGCCGATGCCATCACGCGCGAGGCCGTTGATCCCTCCGCGGGCATAGTCGTGGGCGCCAGGGAGAACAGCGCCGATATTATCGTTATGGGCCGGCGCGGCAAGCGCGGCCTGGCCCGCATGATGGTGGGCGATGCCACTGCCAAGGTCATCGGCCACGCTTCCTGCCCGGTACTGGTGGCGCCGCGCGCTGCGCGATTGTGGGAGAAGCGCATCCTGCTGGCTACGGATGGTTCCCGATACGGCGAGGCGGCAGCGGGTGCAGCCGGGCATCTGGCCAGGCAGGCCGGCCTGCCGGTGACAGTGGTTTCAGTCACCACCGCGAGCCACAGCGATTCCCGCTGCAAGGAAGCCGAACTTGCGGTTGCTGCCACTGTCGAGCGACTCAAGGGCATGGGCTTGAAAGCCGAGGGCAGAGTAGTGCAAGGGCGTCCCGATGAAGCCATCGTCAAGCTTGCGGAAGATATCGGGGCGGACCTGATTGTCATGGGCAGCCATGGCCGCACCGGACTGAACAAGATCTTGTTGGGCAGCGTGGTGGAACGCGTGGTCGGCCAGGCCGCCTGTCCCGTTCTGGTAGCCAGGCCTTAATCCAAGTAGCACAAAACAAGGGCCGTGCGGGATAATCCTGCACGGCCCTTTTCTTTCTTGGAGCAGTGCATGATACGAAAAAACCCGTCCGGACACATGCCTGTGGTCCATGAATCCGCCTTCGTCGATCCCACTGCCATACTGTGCGGCAAGGTCGTAGTCGAGGAAAACGTATTTATTGGCCCCTATGCGGTCATTCGAGCGGATGAGGTCAATGACGAAGGTGACATGGAGCCCATTATCATCGGGGCCGACTCCAACATCCAGGACGGGGTGGTGATTCACTGCAAGGCGGGCGGCGGGGTGACGATAGGCCGCGGTACTTCCATTGCCCACCGATCCATTGTGCACGGCCCCTGCCATGTGGGTGACAACGTGTTCGTGGGTTTCAATTCCGTACTTTTCAATTGCAAGGTGGGGAACGGTTCGGTCATTCGGCACAATTCAGTGGTCGAGGGCTGCGAGGTGCCACCGGGTTTTTACATTCCGTCCACCGCGAACGTCCATTCCGACGAGGAATTGGAGCGGATTGAACGCGTCACGCCGGATGTGGCGGGATTCTCCGAAAGCGTGGCCCAGGCCAATCGGGAATTGGTGAAGGGGTACAACCGCATCCGCAATGAATTCTGATGCATTGACGGACGATACTGTGCTGCTGGTGCAACTGGCCTGGAGCGGGGTACTGGTCTGGCTTGTCCTGGGCGGCATTGGGCTGCTGCTGCAGCGCTGGCGCGGATGGTTGATCGGGCTGGTGTTTCCGCTCGGTGCTCTTACCGCGTTGTACATTGCAGGCGTGGGGGTGGCGGGTCTGCTGTTGCCGTCTTCTGCCGTCGTGCTGCCCATCGGTTTGCCCGACCTGCCTTTTCACCTGCGGCTGGATGCCTTGTCTGCCTTCTTTCTGGTCCTGTTGGGCGCGGCATCTTTCGGCGTGACGGTCTACGCGGTGGGTTACTTTCGTCACATGGAGACGAGAGCGCTGGGACTGCTTTCCTTGTGGTACCACCTCTTCCTCGCGGGCATGGTCACGGTGCTGCTTGCCGACGACGCCTACGCCTTTATGGTGGCGTGGGAGGTGATGGCGCTGTCATCGTATTTCCTGGTCACAACCGATCACAAGATTCCCGAGATACGGCGCGCGGGCTTTCTCTACCTGCTCATCGCCCACGTCGGCGCAGTGTCGCTGCTGCTTTGTTTTGGCGTGCTGCAGGGCGGCCACGGCGACTACACTTTCGACACCATGCGTTTCGCGGAGATGACGCCGTTCTGGGCATCGATCGCATTTCTTCTGGGCCTGTTCGGTTTCGGCGCCAAAGCAGGCCTGGTGCCTATGCATGTCTGGTTGCCCGAAGCCCACCCCGCAGCGCCTTCGCCGGTGTCGGCGCTGATGTCGGGCGTGATGCTGAAGACTGCCATCTACGGACTGCTGCGCGTGACCTTCGATCTTCTCAATGTGCAGGCGGTATGGTGGGGCACGCTGGCCCTGACGCTCGGCCTCATCACCGCGCTCTACGGGGTGATTTTCGCCGCAGTGCAGTCGGACATGAAGCGACTGCTGGCCTGGTCGTCGATTGAGAACATCGGCGTGATTCTCGCGGCGTTCGGCCTGACGCTGATCTTCCACACCGACGGCAAGGGCGCGCTGGCGGCGCTGACACTGACGGCCTTGCTTTACCACTGTCTAAACCATGCATTCTTCAAGGGCCTGTTGTTCGCGGGCACGGGTTCCGTGCTGCATGCCACGGGCGTACGCCACATGGGGCGTCTAGGCGGGCTGATGCGTTTCATGCCGTGGACCGCCTGGTTGACCTTGATCGGCGCTTTGGCCATCGCGGGCCTCCCGCCATTGAACGGCTTTGTGTCGGAATGGCTGTTGTTGCAGGCCTTTCTGCTTACCCCCGGCCTGACCCAGCCCTACCTCAACATGGTGATCCCGGTGGCAGCCGCCACCGTGGCCTTGGCCGCGGCTTTGGCGGCGTATGTGATGGTGAAATTCTTCGGTGTCATCTTCCTTGGCCAGCCGCGCGACCCGGCCCTGCAGCAGGCGCATGAGGCGAGTTGGCCGGAACGTCTGGGCATGTTCTGGCTGGCCGCCGGCTGCGTACTGCTTGGCCTGCTGCCTGCCCAGGTCATACGCTGGCTTGAACCTGTGGTGCTTCAACTGACCGGGCAGCGCCTGCCGAGCAGCGGCAACTGGCTGTTGTTGACGCCGGTTTCGGCAGAGCGGGCGAGTTATGCGCCGCTCATATTTTTCACCGTGGTAGTCGGGGTGCTGGCACTCACGTTCTTATGGGTGCGCCGCATATATCATGGCCGCGTGCGTCGCAGCGCCCCGTGGGACTGTGGCTACCCGGAACAGGATGCGCGCATGCAGGACAGCGCCGAAGGCTTCGGCCAGCCTATCCGGCAGATCTTCGAGGTTTTCATGCGGGTGGAGCGGGAAATCCCCGACCCGTTTGACCGCAAGCCGCAATACCGCGGCGCGAGCCTCGACAAACTCTGGTTCCTGCTTTATGAACCCATCGCGCGCCTGGCCGGCTGGCTGTCGGCACAGGCCGGCCGGCTGCAGCATGGCCGCATCCAGTGGTACCTGATCTACAGTTTTGTCACCCTGATCTTCCTGCTCGTATTTGCGCGATGACATCATTGAGCGCCGGTATTCTTCTGCAAATCGCCCAGACCTTGCTGGCCATCCTGCTGGCGCCGCTGCTCATGGGCTGGGTCAACCAGTGCCGCGCCTGGCTGCAAGGGCGTGGTGCGCCACCCATCACCCAGCCTTACCGTACCTTGCGCAAGTTGTTCCACAAGGACGCGGTCATTGCCCACAATGCTTCGCCTCTGTTCCGATTCGCGCCTTACATGATCTTCGCCTGTATGGCGCTGGCCGCCGGCATTGTGCCTACCATCGCCAACGATCTGCCGTTTTCGCCGGCGGCGGATGTGATCGCCCTGGTTGGCATCTTTGCTCTGGCGCGGGTATTTCTGGCATTAGCCGCGATGGACATAGGCACCGCCTTCGGCACGCTGGGTGCGCGGCGCGAGATGCTGGTGTCCTTCCTGGCGGAGCCGGCTCTGCTTATGGTGTTCTTCACAGCAAGCCTGATTTCCCAGTCCACCGAACTGCCCATCATCGTCCAGACCCTGGCGCACAAGGAATTCGTCATCTATCCGAGCCTGGCGTTTGCGGCAGTGGCATTCTGGATGGTGTCTACTGCCGAGAATGCGCGTATTCCGGTGGACAACCCGGCTACCCACCTTGAACTGACGATGATCCACGAGGCGATGATTCTGGAATACTCGGCTCGCCATCTGGCCCTGATCGAGTGGGCGGTGGCACTGAAGCTGTTCACCTATTCCGTGCTCGGCATCGCTTTGTTCGTACCTTGGGGCATCGCCGCCCGAGGCGATTACTCCGCGCTCCCCCTGGCGCTGGCGGCCATGGCAGTGAAGCTGATGGTTGGCGGTGCGGTGCTGGCCTTCCTGGAGAGCATTTCCGCCAAGCTGCGCCTGTTCCGCGCGCCGGAATATCTTGGCACCGCCTTCCTGCTGGCGGTGCTGGGCATGTTGATTCATTTCTTGCTGGAGGTGTGAGCTGAATCTGAGCTACTACCTGCAAGTCATCAATCTGCTCGCTTCATTGCTGCTGCTGATTTCGTTCGCCATGTTGTCGCAGCGCCGCATCGTCGGGCTGATCACCCTGTTTGCCTGGCAGGGCGTGGCGCTGGCCGCTTCAACTTCCCTCGTGGCCTGGGCAACCGGGCAAAGTCACCTCTACTATTCGGCGGTGCTCACCGTGCTGCTCAAGGTCATTGTCATGCCCTGGATTTTCTATCGCCTGGTGCGAAAGCTGGACATCAACCGGGACGTTGAACCCATGATCAACATTCCAACTACGATGCTGATCGGCATCGCCCTTGTTATTTTCGCCTTCAATCTGGCGCTGCCGATAACCGCGCTGTCCGGTACGGTGATGCGTTCGACCCTCGGCATAGCCATGGCCTGCGTGCTGCTCGCCTTCCTGATGATGATTACCCGCAGCAAGGCTATTCCGCAGGTGATCGGCTTCCTGGCCATGGAAAACGGACTGTTCTTCGCCGCGACCAGCGCCACCTACGGCATGCCGCTGGTGGTCGAACTGGGCGTGGCTCTTGACGTGCTGGTGGGCGTGTTTGTGCTTGGCATCTTCTTCTTCCAGATTCGTGAAACCTTCGATTCGCTGGACTTGAAGCACATGGAAAAGCTAAGGGAAAAATGACCATGTATTGTCCCCCTCACCCCGGCCC
>JBAWGM010000390.1:0-5812 GCA_049592895.1 Thiobacillaceae bacterium
CTCCATAGAAGATCGTTACAAGCGCTGGACCGTGCTGTACATCCTTTGCTTCTGTGTGGTCTGGTGGGTCGCGTTCAGCCTTTCCCGGCATTATCTTGATGGCGCAGACATGGTGGAAAACTATGCCTGGGGCAGGGAATGGCAGTGGGGCACCAACAAGCATCCGCCGTTGTTTGGCTGGATCACGGCCGCCTGGTTCACAGTCTTTCCCACCACGGATTGGGCCTATTACCTGCTCAACGAGTTGAATCTGGGTATCGCCCTGTGGCTGATGGCCCTGGCCATGGGCAGGCTGATGCCGGCGGACAAGGTGCTTGCGGCTGTCGTCCTGACTTCCCTGTGCAGTCATTTCGGCCCGGACAGCGGCTACAAATACAATGCCAACACCGCGCAGCTCCCCTTCATTGCGGGGTTCTTGTGGAGCATGCTCCATGCGCTGGAAAGTCGCCGGCTGCCCTGGTTCATCGGCGCGGGAGTATTTTGCGCCGCGGCCTTGCTCACCAAATACTATGCGCTCGTACTGTTTGCGGCTGTTTGCCTGAGCCTGCTGTTCAGCCTGCGCCCACCGCCGGCTGGATTTTTCAAAGGCTTGGCGCTGACCGGCATTACCGCGCTGCTGCTCGTGTCGCTGCATGTGGTCTGGTCCATCCGGCACGGCTGGCCCGGTCTTCATTACATGCATGCCGCGCATGAAACGACGGACGAGACGACCGGATTGATGGCTTATGCGATCGCCGTCATCGGCGCCGTCCTGTTCAGCGCCATCCCGCTGCTCGCATTCGCCGGCTCGCTCTTTCGTCTTCCCGCGACTGTTGGCGATGGCGAAAGGGCGCCGCGGCTGGGCTTGGGCATTCTGATCTCAAGTGTGGTGCTGACCCTGCTGGCTGCCTGGGTGCAAAACATCAACCCGGTGTCCTCCTGGTTCATTCCCGCCCTGCTTTTTTTGGGCTGGGCCCTGATAGATCTCGCGCCCCGGAAATTTCAGGCGTCCGGCTACGCGCGGCGCATCGCCTATGCGGGAGTACTGTATCTTGCCCTTGCGTTGATCGTTGCGCTGCTGTGGGAAGACCGTTACCGCTCCTATCCGGCACCGCCTCCCTACGCCCTCGCCAAGACCCTGGCCACCGACGTCACCCGCAACTATCGCCAGTCCTATGGCCAGGCCTTGCAATTCGTCGCAGGCACTTTTCCCCTGCCCTACGAACTGGCCTTCTATTCGCCGGATCATCCCCATGCCCTGTACGGTCTTGATCTGGCCCAGTCACCATGGATAGACCGGAATGCCTTGGAAACCGGAAACAAGGTGGTGGTATGCGGCACCGAGCGCATCGATACCGCTGGCGACCCGTCGTGCAGCACCGCGGCGCAGGGCTTGTTCGGCAAACCCGACCGGGTAAGCCACCTTGAGTACCGGGTTTATGACCCCAAAGCGCAGAGACTTGGACACCTGATTTTCGCGGTGCTCAGCTGGAAGCCACAAGCGAGTTTGTAGCCTCTTGAATACGATGGAAGTTGAGCCATTACACGTTGCCTCTGTCGAGGAATCACTGGCTATCGATTTGGAGTTCCGGGCTAACGCTGGGCTAATTCTTGCCGCGTAGGGTGACTGTCAAGGCGGACGCCAATGCGCCTGCCTTATTCTAATCAACTGAAAGGATCATCATCATGACAACAACAAAGAAGCACGTAATGAGCTTGCTGGGTCTGGCGCTTACGGTAGCCGCAGCCAATGCGTTTGCCTATACCGGCCAGAAATTCGCCGGAGAGGCAAAGATCAGTCTGCAGCAGGCACGCAGGATCGCCCTCAAGGTTCATCCCGGGAAGATCACCGATGAGGAACTGGAACGGGAGAAAGGGGGTAGCGGCCTGCGCTATTCCTTCGACATCAGACACGGTAAGGTCACGCAGGAAGTTGGCGTGGATGCCAGAACTGGCAATCTGCTGGAGAATGCGCCGGAAGGACCTAATGCGGACTAAGCGCCAAGGGGGAATGTTCCTGCGCGCTCCTGGATCATCAATCTGTTGGCTAGTGCAGCCGACGAGACCGCAGCCAATTCCCTGAATGCCAAGAGGATACACGTATGAACACTACTACCGAACGCACCTTGAGCAAGGTTCCAGAAGTCACCTTGATCTTCTGGATCATCAAGATCGCTGCCACCACGCTGGGTGAAACCGGCGGTGATGCCGTGTCCATGTCGATGAAGCTGGGTTATCTGCTTGGAACGATCATCTTCGCTGTCATCTTTCTGGTTGCCGTGGCGGCCCAGATCAAGGCAAAGGGGTTTCATCCCTTTCTATACTGGACAACCATTATTGCAACAACAACGGTCGGCACCACACTGGCGGATTTTGCGGACCGCTCGCTCGGGATCGGCTATGCGGGGGGCGCGTCACTGTTGTTTGTCCTGTTGATGGCATCGTTGGCGATCTGGTATCGGTCGCTCGGCACCGTATCGGTCGATACCGTCAGTTCTGCGAAGGCCGAGATGTTCTATTGGGTGACGATCATGTTTTCCCAAACCCTGGGCACGGCACTGGGTGATTGGACCGCTGGCACGGCCGGTCTTGGTTATGAGGGCGGTGCCATGGTTTTCAGTGCCATGCTGGCTCTTGTTGCTGCGGCGTACTACTGGACAAGCATCTCTCACACCCTGTTGTTCTGGGCCGCATTCATTCTTACGCGCCCCCTTGGCGCCGTAGTCGGCGATTTTCTTGACAAGCCCCTCAACGCCGGCGGACTGGCATTCAGCCGCTACTCGGCGTCGGCAGTGCTGCTTGCATGCATGATGGGCTGTATCCTGGTCTTCCGCCAAAGGGCGGCAAGCGCAAGGCCATTGGCGCGTTCCAGCAGCGCTGCGAGGCGAGAAGCGAACTGACTCAACAGGAGAATTGATCTGGCCGCTGCTGGCGAGAATGTGTCCTTGTCGACGGTGCGGATTCCGGTTCAAGTGAGACGTGGTGCAGTGATCGGGGGAGCATAGATGCGAGTGTTACTGGTCGAAGACGATTTGATGATTGGCAATGTCGTTCTGGCGGCCTTGAAAGATGCTTCGTACGCGGTCGATTGGGTACGCAACGGGCAGACCGCGATTCACACTGTATCCTGCCAGCACTATGACCTTGTGCTGCTCGACCTGGGTTTGCCGGGGAAAGACGGTCTGGAAGTGCTCAATGACATTCGAAACGCAGACAACCCCGTGCCGATCCTGATCATTACGGCACGGGATGACGTTGAGGATCGAATTCGCGGACTGGATGGCGGCGCAGATGACTATGTACTCAAGCCATTCGAGATGCGCGAATTGCTGGCTCGCATGCGGGCGGTTATCCGAAGGAAAGGTGGGAGCGCAGCTCCCGAGTTGAGCAATGGTGTCGTATCGCTTGATCCAGCCACTCGCGTAGCTCGCGCCAAAGATGCCGGGCCCGTGATCCTGTCGAATCGTGAATTCGCCCTTCTCCAGGCCCTGATGGTGCGTCCTGGCGCCATTTTGTCGCGTGGAGAGCTTGAGGAACGGATATACGGTTGGGGTGAGGAAGTAGAAAGCAACGCGGTCGAATTTCTGATTCATGCCCTGCGCAAGAAACTGGGCAGCGAGGTCATCAGGAACGTAAGGGGCGTCGGATGGATGGTCCCAAAAGACGGGTAGCGGTCTCGCTGCAAAGCAGGCTCTCTCTATGGCTATCATTCGCCATTCTGAGTGTTGCGGTGATTGCCGGCATATTTGCCTTCTTCTCGGCGTTTGACGAGGCGCATGAGTTACAGGACGACGTACTGCGTGAAGTCGCGGCCATGTTCGGCCGGCACCTGCTGACCGCGCGTCAGGTGGGTGATTCGGGCAGTCTGGCAGACCGCGACGCGGAATCGCACGTCTACGTGCAACTGCTCTCTACGACCCCATCAGGCAGCTCGGGTGGTAGTGCCATCCCGAGCTTGGCGCTACCCTCAAACCTTCGTGACGGCTTGCAGACTTTCGGCACGGGGAATGAAACCTACCGAGTCCTGGTCCGAACCCTCGGCACGGGGCAGCGCGTGGCCGTGGCCCAGGATACGGCCGTACGTGACGAAATCGCACGAAATAGCGCGCTGCGGACCCTGCTGCCATTCCTGATACTGGTTCCGATCCTGCTCCTTGTCGTGGCCAAACTGGTGCGCAAGATTTTCAGGCCCGTTGCAGACCTCGCTGTCGAAATCGATCAGCGTGGCGAGCACGAACTCCACCCGCTTGCGCACGAACCATTGCCTGCGGAGATCCGGCCATTCGTGGGCGCGATCAATCGACTTCTGGGGCGGGTAGAAAGGTCCATGGATGCGCAGCGGCGCTTTGTCGCCGATGCTGCGCACGAACTGCGCTCCCCACTCACCGCTTTGTCCCTGCAGGCCGAGCGGCTTGCGGATACCGAGATGTCTGCCAACGGGCATGAGCGACTAAGCGCGCTGCGCCAAGGTATTGAGCGTGGCAGAATGTTACTGGAGCAACTCTTGGCACTGGCGCGAGCGCAAGCCCCGGCAATCATGTCCGGCACCTCGGTGTCCTTGCAACAGGTGTATCGGCGGGTGCTCGAGGATCTGATGCCATTGGCCGAGGCGAAAGGCATTGACATCGGCGTCGTCAGCGACCGGGATGCTCAAGTCTTCGCCAATGAGGTTGATTTGATCACGCTCGTCAAGAATCTGGTGGACAACGCAATCCGTTACACACCGGCAAACGGGCGCGTCGATCTGTCCGTCTCGACCACCAACGGACTTACTACGCTGGTGGTCGAAGATAGCGGCCCGGGGATTCCAGAGGCGGAGCGCGAGCGAGTGTTCGATCCGTTCTATCGCGTGTTAGGCGGCGATGAGAGTGGTTCGGGTCTCGGCCTGTCGATTGTGCAATCCATTTCTGCCCGCCTGGGCGCACGAGTCAGTCTCGGTCCTGTCAGCCACCCATCGAACTCTGGTCTGCGCGTAAACGTGACTTTCCCTTTGGCAACAGGCGTGGGCCACTGATGAACTGTGCGTATCTCTGCGTGGGCTATATCCTGAATGCTTGATGTCCTGTTCTTCGAGGCGTAGCTGATCACCTTTAGAAACCCTCCGGCCCGAATTCCCGCAAGCATCTGGGCGTTGGGGTTCGTCAGCCTTCTCATGGATACCTCCTCGGAGCTTATCCACGGGTTGTTGCCGGTCTTTCTGGTCACTGCGCTGGGCGCGAGCGTCTTCACGGTCGGTCTGATCGAGGGCTTGGCGGAATCGACTGCGCTGATCGTGAAAGTCTTTTCCGGCGTGCTGAGCGACCATCTGGGCAAGCGCAAGTCGCTCGCCGTGGCGGGTTACGGCCTGGGCGCGCTGTCCAAGCCGATTTTCGCCCTGGCTTCGAGCGCCGGCATGGTGCTTGCAGCGCGCCTGATTGATCGCACCGGGAAGGGCATACGCGGCGCGCCGCGCGATGCATTGGTGGCCGACCTGACCCCGCCCGAGATTCGCGGTGCGGCATTTGGCCTGCGCCAGGCGCTGGATACGGTGGGGGCGTTTCTTGGGCCGCTTCTGGCGATGGGGCTGATGCTGTTGTGGGCCAACAACTTTCGCGCCGTATTCTGGGTGGCGATCATCCCCGGGCTTCTGGCTGTCCTGCTTCTCATCTTCGGGGTTCACGAGCCTGAACATGTCACAGATGGCAGGCGCTCGAATCCGCTGCGAAGCGAAAATCTGCGCCGCCTGCCCAGGCCTTATTGGTGGGTGGTGGGGATCGGCGCGGTCTTCACCCTGGCACGTTTCAGCGAAGCGTTTCTGATTCTGCGCGCGCGGCAGGGCGGCCTTCCCATTGCC
>JBAWGM010000391.1:0-9439 GCA_049592895.1 Thiobacillaceae bacterium
CAACGTGGACTTTGATCGGAGTCGTGATCGCAATCGGCTTTGGCATCATGATCGCGGTCTCCCACAGCGGCAGCAAAGAAAACATCGAAATCGACGGGAAGTGAGCGGTTCGAGCACGGGAACCGAAGGGCTGCACTCACCCGCGCGCAGGGCGATCCAGCCGCAGTCGCTATGGCAAACCAGCCCCAGGGCTTGTGATCGTGGATGATAAAGGCCGGATAACGATGGCGAATCCCGCGCTTGAACGCATGATGCCGAAATTCTATCCCGAGAATCGCTTCAATCCATCACCTACAAATACGCCGCTCTGCTTCGCAAGCTCGCGAGGCTTTTCCGGGCACGGCGGGTTCACCCAAGGCTGACCCGGAGCGCGCAGCCCTGCCAGGCCGAAAGGTCAAAAATGGCGTTGTGATGATGACCATCTTGAGTTCAAGCATTTGTCGTCGTTCTACTCGGTTTGCCAACGTCGGAAAGCCATGAGCCGGTCGGCCCTTCCCCGCCCCGAAAAGACGCCTACACTCAAGATAAGCACTCTTCCTTTCAGATGCGGAGGGATCTTGTTCAGTTCCGGGCGCCATCCAAACCAATGAGACTGCAACCCCATTACCCGCACTCCTTCACCGTGCTGCTGCTGCTTGCGTTCGCCTTGGTGGCGCTGCCTCTGGCAGGCAGCATGCTTAACGCGGGGATCATCCTCGACAAACTTGTGCGCGAAGGCCGCCGCTCGGTGGCTATAACGGCGACCGTGACCCGAACCACGCGACAACTGGTGGACGGGGTGGATGCCCTGCAGCGCGCCGCCGTGCAGAACTATTTGCTTGAGGACCCCAAGCTGTTGAAAGCGGTTGTAGATGCGCACCGTTATCTGCAGGAGTCCATTTCCGCTCTGCGCAACGTGGGACTGCGAGCGGACGAGCAACAGGGGCTGGATGCCCTCGCTGCCGCAGAAATTCGCTTATACAGTCAGCTCGGCACCAGACGGCCCGGCGAAGCGGACAGGCTGGTGGCGCTGGCGCCCCGGTTTGATACTTTGCATGCCATGGCTTTAGCCATGGTTACGAAGGGCCACCAGTTCATCGACCGCCAGACCGCCAATTTGCAGAGCACGGCAGATTCCGCCCAGCGCAAGCTCGCCTTGCAGGGAATGGCGATGGTTCCTCTGTCACTGCTATTGGCAGTGCTCTTTTCCTGGCTGATCAGTCGCCCGGTGAAACAACTGGCTCAGGCCGTGCGACGTTTGGGTGAGAACAACCTGACCCCTGGTCAAACTATTGCGGGTCCGCGCGATCTGGTTTACCTTGGCGAACAGATCGACTGGCTGCGCCGCAGGCTCATCGAACTGGAAGCGCAGAAAGACCTGTTCCTGCGCCACGTGTCCCACGAATTGAAAACGCCGCTGGCCGCTTTGCGGGAGGGCGTGGAGTTGCTGGCCGATGAAGTAGGCGGCGACCTTACGACGCAGCAAGCGGAGATTACCGAGATTATGCGCAGCAATGCACGTGAATTGCAGGGCCTGATCGAGGAACTTATAGGCTACAGCCGTGCGATCCATCAACCCGATCCGATCGCCCCCGAGTTCCTTTCGCTGCAGAAACTACTTGCAACAGTGATCCACAGGCACGATCTGGCCATCCAGTCCAAGGACCTCACGATCAACGTCGTTGCACCAAAAATCCAGTTGTATGGCGACCGGAAGAAACTGGAAACGGTCTTCAGTAATCTCCTCTCCAACGCGATTCGCTTTAGCCCGCAACAGGGCAGGGTGGACGTCAGCGCCGCGGTTGATGGGCAATCGACCAACATCACCATTTGCGACCAGGGTCCGGGCGTGCAGGAGGAAGACCGCCTGGCCATTTTCCAGCCTTTCTTCAAGGGCCGGTTGCAGCCTGCCGGCCCGGTGCGCGGGAGCGGGCTTGGCCTGGCGATCGTCAAGGAATATGTGGAAGCGCATGATGGGCAGGTGAGCCTGGTGGAGCAGCGTCCATGGGGGGCATGCTTCCAGATCACTTTGGGGACGGCGCCTGAAGGAGACGAACGATGACTACTCGATTATTGGCAATGGGCTTATGCCTGATCGTAAGCGGCTGTGCGGCCATCGGCACAGACCACGAAGGGACTCTCAAAAGGCCACAGCCGGCAATGCAACGGGTCAAGGTTGCGGATTCGGATTTCACGCTCAGGCAAATGGATGAATTCATCCAGCGAATCACCAAACTGGATATCATCGGCCGGCAGACCGAGGCCGGAGTCCTGCAGGGCAGACGGAACCCGGCGCCGGGCGACCGTCTGAAACTGGCCTACTTGTTGAGTCTGGAGAATGCAACGCTTGATGACCTGAAGAACGCTCAGAAACAACTGGACGGGCTGGAAGCGGCGTTTGCGGATCCAGCGACACGTCTCTATGTTCGCCTGCTGCAAAGGACGGTGGCGGAAGAGACGGCCCACAAGCAGGAGAAGAAGCGGGCCGACGAACTGCAGGAAAAGCTCAACCAGATTAAGGAGCTCGAGTTGGAATTGATGAAACGCAGCCAGGCGAACCCAGCTGGAGGCAAATGAGCGCAAATCCGACCGTATTGCTGGTGGACGACGACCCGGAGTTGCTGCGGCTGCTCAGCATGCGGCTGCACGCATCCGGTTTCAATGTCGAGACGGCCTTGAGTGGGGAGCAGGCGCTGGCCTTCATCAGCGTCTCTCGACCCCAGGTCGTCATTACGGATCTGCGCATGGAGGGCTTGGACGGCATGACACTCTTCCATCGCATCCATCAAGTCGATCCAGAACTGCCGGTGATCGTTCTGACCGCTCATGGCACGATTCCTGATGCCGTCGATGCAACCCGGCGCGGCGTATTCGGCTTCTTGACCAAGCCCTATGAAGCGCCTGAACTGATCGCCCTGGTCAAGCGGGCCATCGCTCGTTTCACGCTTGACCAATTAAGCGAGTACATCCAGACGCTTCTGCGCGAGGACATCGCCGCTCAACAGGCTGAGCTCAAGCGGCTGCAACGCCTCGCGCCAATCGGCGCCAGCGATAGGCTCAAGCTTGCGTGCCTGCTGAGCATGGAGACTGCTTCCCTGGACGATCTCACGCAGGCCCAAGCTGTGCTGGATGGACTGGAGCCTCTGTTTGGCGACCCCGGAACCTGCCTGTACGTCGGGCTGTTGCAGAGGACGGTCATGCTGGCGATCGCGCTCAAGCAGGAAAAGCAGCGGATCGACGAACTGGAGGAGCAGTTGAGGCTGATCAAGCAGCCTGAGCCGGACACGATACCGGGTAACCAGGCTGTGCCACCGGCCCGGAGCGAGACCAAATGAACCGGCATTCGACCATATTGCTGGTGGACGATGATCCGGACTTGCTCCGCCTGCTAAGCATCCGGTTGAACGCCGCCGGGTTCAAAGTGAAAACGGCGTCCGGTGGTGCTGAAGCCCTGACGTTGCTCGGCGTATCGCGGCCCCAGGCGGTCATTACCGATCTGCGCATGGATGGGATGGATGGGATGACGCTGTTCGATCGCATCCATCAGCAAGATCCGTCCCTGCCGGTAGTTGTGCTGACCGCCCACGGCACCATACCGGACGCGGTAGAGGCCACCCAGCGTGGCGTATTCGGGTATTTGACCAAGCCCTACGAAGCCCGGGAATTGATTAGCCTGATTGAGCGCGCCATTGCCCTGCAGCCGGGCACTGCAAAGGAGATTCCGGAAGGGGAGGAGAACTGGCGCGCGGGCATCATCACCTCGAGTCAACGCATGGAAGCTCTGCTTTCGGAAGCGCAACTGGTCGCGCGCAGCGAAGCCAGCGTCCTGATCCAGGGCGAGTCTGGCACCGGCAAGGAGGTTCTGGCGCGCGCCATGCACCGCGCCAGTCCACGGCACGCCCGGCCGTTTGTCGCAATCAACTGTGGAGCCATTCCGGAGCAACTGCTGGAATCGGAGTTGTTCGGTCACAGCAAAGGCGCTTTCACGGGCGCAGTAGGCCCGAGCATGGGCTTATTCCAGAGTGCGGATGGCGGTACGGTATTCCTGGATGAGATCGGCGACATGCCATCCCAACTGCAGGTCAAGCTGCTGCGCGTCCTGCAGGATGGCGAAGTGCGGCCAGTCGGGGCCACGCACGTCGTGGCTGTGGACGTGCGCATCATTTCCGCGACGCACCGGGATCTGGATGCCGTGGTACGCGAAGGAATGTTTCGCGAGGACCTTTACTACCGGCTCAACGTAGTGGCATTGCTCATTCCTCCCCTGCGCGAGCGCCGTGAGGACGTACCGCTGCTGGCGAACCATTTTCTCAATGTCCTGGCCAGCAAGCACCACCGGCGTATCAGCGGCTTCACGCCGGAAGCCATGGAGATGCTGGTCGGCTATGAGTGGCCTGGAAACGTCCGCCAGTTGGTGAATGCGGTAGAGCATTGTTGCGCGCTGACCACCACGCGACTGGTTCCGGCAAGCCTGGTATCCCGGGCCCTGCGCGACAGGCCGGGGGAAATCCTGTCTTATGGCGAGGCGAAAGGCCGCTTCGAACGTGACTACCTGATCCAGTTGCTAAAGATCACCAATGGCCAGGTGACGGAGGCGGCGCGCATCGCGGGCCGCAATCGTACCGAGTTCTATCGGCTGCTGCAGCGCCACCACCTGTCTCCGGCATTGTTCAAGACTGGCGACTAGCCCTTATCACGTTGTGGGGAACCACGGCGCTGCGGCACGAAGCCGCATCCTGATTCGAGTTGGAATGAAGTTTGCTCGGTCTCCAAGGGGGCCGCGCTTGCAAGGCGCGCACGTTCGCAGCGACGACCCAATCCCCATGCGCGACCAGTTGCGCGGCTGGTGTCAAGGAAAGGAAAGTGTGATGTTTGGATGGGCTGTCACATTCTTGATCATTGCAATTGTCGCTGCGCTATTGGGCTTTGGCGGACTGGCCGGGACTGCAGCCTGGATGGCGAAAGTCCTGTTTGTCGTGGGCCTGGGTCTGTTTTTGGTCTTGCTGGTCCTGGGACGGCGGCCGCCACTGTAGCGGTTCCGCCCGCATAGGGCCAGCGCCGGGCGGCGTGCCCTGTCGCCAGACAACAACGGGAATTCTCTTGCAAATCAGCTTTTCCCCAAGCTGGCGCCAAAGCCGTCGGGATCAGGAGACACCCGGTCCCCGGCGCCGCCATCCCATTCCGCGATGAATTGCGCGGGGAGCCGGCCAAGCAATTGAAATTCAAACGGAAACCTTAGCTGGCATAAGGATTGCGCCAAACCGAGTGCGGCACACCGCCGTTTTCTTTGTTGATTTCAAAATTAGGAGGAAATTATGCAAGTCCGTAGCTATTACGCATTGCTTGGCCTGTTGACTGGCTTGACGGCCGGCATCCCCGGAGCACAGGTGATCGCCGCTGACGCTTCCAGTACCAACAACGGCTCTTTCGTCGTAGCCAGCGAAGAGGAGCATCATCCCGACGCCTGGATCACGACCAAGATCAAGAGCAAGCTGCTGGCAGAACACTTTTTGACCGGCCTCGAGATCAAGGTCTCCACCCACGACGGAGTTGTGCAACTGTCCGGCTTCGTCAAGACCGCCGACCAGGTCAACATGGCTGAAAAGCTGGCCGCCGGCGTCGATGGCGTTAAGCGAGTGCAGAACGACCTGGTCATCAAGTGATGGCCGCGATCCGGCGGGCAGGCACCTTGGGTGCCTGGACCGCCGGCTATGCCAACCAGTTTCAAGGAGAGTGGATCATGCCCAGTCTTAATCAACGGCGCCGCACCTTGTTGCGCGGCGTGCTGGCGGCGGGCTGCGTCCTGACCGTTCCCATGGTGGCCGGATGCAAAGGCGGCGAGTCAGGCGCCAAGCCTACGGAGAATTCGCCCGCTGCAGGCGATGCATCCGCCTCGCAGGGAGGTGCAGGGCCGGAACCTGCCGGCCAGGCGGTCAACCAGTCTGCCGCTGTCAAGGTGAGCCAGGCGCAGGCTAAGTATCAGGCTCAACCCAAAGGCGACCAGATGTGCGCCAATTGCGCAAACTTCATTGCCCCCGATAGCTGCAAAGTGGTTGAAGGGAAGGTGAGCGCCAATGGCTGGTGCGCACTGTGGGCGCGCAAGCAGACCTAAGTCGTGTGGGGCGGAAGCCAACGGCAGCCGCGTCTGGTTGGGCAGAGGGGCGACGGAGTATTGGTTTTGTCGAAAGCAAAGGCATGAAACTGGCCATTTTCGTTGCCGTGCCCTGCTCGCCACTGCGAGGCGTACGCCGCAAAGCGTGCGGCCATTGCGCCGGCGCGTGAAAGCGCGCCGACCGGCGGTTGCACAAAGCCCCAGCACGACACAGGTGCAGTGCCTATGGAGACTGTCACCGCCTGTCCGATCTGTGGCCTGCTCCAGTGCATACCGGAACTGGCGCCGGGTGCAATTGCCGAATGCGGGCGCTGTGGTTCTGTACTGAGCGCCCGCAAGGTCAACTCAATTGAGCGCACATTGGCGTTTGCGCTGGCTGCGCTGATTCTGTATTTGCCTGCCAATATCTTCCCGATCATGCGCATGGAATGGTACGGCGCGCATTCCGAGAATACGGTATGGCAGGGCTGCGTAAGACTGTGGGACGACCGCGAATGGCTGGTGGCCGGCGTGGTCTTTCTCGCGAGCATCGTGATTCCGCTGCTCAAGCTGACCGGGCTGCTGTTCCTGGCGGGCGGCAAGAGATTCGCACCCGGACGCTGGCAACGAGAGCAGTTGTGGATCTACCACTTCCTGGAAGTGATTGGTCCCTGGGCCATGCTTGACGTATTCCTGCTGTCGATACTGGTGGCCCTGGTAAAAATGGGGCAACTCGTGACGATCCTGCCTGGCCCCGGACTGCTGGCCTTCACGGCGGTGGTCGTATTGACCATCCTCGCCACCGCCAGCTTCGATCCCCGCTCGATCTGGGACAAGAAGCCATGAACGCTGGGCCTCCCGTTGGAAACAAAAATCCTGATCCGCCGGACGGGTTCCGCGAGGGATTGCCGACCGCAAGGGTGAGGAAACGGAGATGGGCTTCTTCCATTTGGATCATTCCCCTCGTGGCCACCCTGGTTGCCGCCTATCTGATGTTCGGGCGATTGCAGGAGCATGGGCCGATGATCACGATCTCGTTCAAGGATGCCAGCGGCGTCAGCGTACAGCAGACAAGTATCGAATATCGTGGCGTGCCGATCGGACAGGTCAAGAGCATCACACTGAGCGAAGACCGGCAGCACGCTCTGGTCAAAGTCCGCTTGCGACGCTCTGTTGCCAACATGGCTCGGGGCGGTTCGCAGTTCTGGATCGTTCGACTTCAGGGTGGCATTCAAAGCCTCGCCAATTTCGGGGCAGCCGTCGGGACCGTTTTTAGCGGGCCTTATATCGGGATGCTTCCAGGCACCGGCCCACCCAAAACAGAATTTATCGGTCTGGATCAACCGCCTATCGTGAAGGAACGCGGGGCATTGCATATTGTACTGAGCACCGCTCATGTCGGTTCCCTGAGAGCCGGCACCCCGGTGCTTTACCGTGGCGTTGAGGTAGGCGAGGTCCAGGATCTCCGGCTCAATCCAGCGGCGACCGCGGTGGACATCGATGTGAGTGTCAAGGCACCTTACGCCCACCTGGTGCGCTCCAATTCGCGATTCCGGGACGTAAGCGGGGTCAATGCGCACTTTGGACTCTTCAAAGGCTTGCAGGTCAACATACAGTCGCTGAGGTCGCTCATATCCGGCGGGATTGCGTTTTCCACCCCGGCAGATTCGAAAGCCGGCCCTGCCAGAGACGGAATGCTATTTCAACTGAACGGCGGTGCTACGAAAGGCGCGTCACATGATCACCGAATCCACCTGGTCCCTCGGAATAATCGAAGCTAGCCGGCACGCCGATGATCGGAGGGCTTCTTCGTCGCGTTCAAGCCTGGCGCTCATCGCAATTTCGGCCATGTTCATGGCGGTTGTCGGGTGTCAATCCTTGCCTCGGGTCGATGACAGTTCCGCCGCTCGGGCACAGCGGCCCGTGCAGCTCGATAGCGCACACGGACCGCTCTCCACACAGCAGAGCACCAACATCCTTGACCGTCTGAAACGCAAATCAGGGGCTGACGACATTCTGGACAAGCACATTCGCCTCGTGCAGAGCAAAGTGAATAGTCCGCTTGTCGTTGGAAACAGCGTGAGCCTGCTGCAGGATGATGCGGCGGCCTATCGCGCCATGCTGGCCGCTATTCGTGGTGCCCGAAACAACATCAACATGGAAACTTATATTTTCGACCACGACAGCGCGGGAGAGAAATTCGCCCAACTCCTCAGGGAAAAACAGGATCAGGGCGTTCAGGTAAACCTGATCTACGACAGCATTGGTTCGCTTAACACCCCGAGAACGTTCTTTGATGACTTGAAGAAGCATGGCATCAGGGTTGTGGAATTCAACCCGGTCAATCCGCTTTTCTTGAGAAAGAGCTGGCGGCTCAATAATCGGGACCATCGCAAGCTGCTCGTGGTCGACGGCAGGACGGTCTTTACCGGCAGCGTCAACATTAGCGATACCTACTCCAGCGGCGCGCTGTCCAGGCCAAAGAGTGCTCATTCGGGGCAAGGAGCGGCTTGGCGGGACACCGATATCAAGATCGAAGGGCCGGTGGTGGCCGAATTCCAGAAATTGTTCATCCAAACCTGGAACAAACAGAAAGGCCCTCCGCTGGGTCAACAGGACTATTTCCCGGCCTTGACCGCCAGCGGCCACGATATCGTACTGGCCATCGGCAGCGACTATGACAATCCCAGCCGGGTCATCTATGTGACGCTGATCTCCGCTATCCAGAGCGCCGAGTCCTATGTGCACCTCACCAACGCCTACTTCGTCCCCGACCACCAACTGATCGAGGCCCTGAATGAGGCGGCCGAGCGGGGCGTGGACGTGGAACTGGTGCTCCCCGCCAGATCCGATTCGCAGCTTGCCCTTCAAGCCGGCCGTTCACACTTCGATGATCTCCTTGAGCATGGTGTAAAGATCTTTTTGCGCCAGGGCGCCATAGTGCATTCCAAAACTGAGGTTATTGACGGCGTCTGGTCTTCTGTTGGCTCGACCAATCTGGATTGGCGCAGCTTTCTCCACAACGACGAACTCAATGCCGTCATTCTGGGAAGCGATTTTGCGCAGCAGATGGAAGCCTGGTTTCAAGCCGATCGGGCCGAATCCAGGCAGCTCAGTCGGCGGGAATGGAAGCGGCGTTCACCGCTCTCGCGCATCAAGGAATGGGGCGCCCGGTTGTGGCAATACTGGCTGTGAGTGGCAGGCGCGCCGGTTCTGTTTTGGCGCGTTAGGACTCGCGCACAAATAACATGACTAAGTTTTCTTTCGCGCTGGCAGGACCGTGTAGTTCCAATCACCGTGGAAATTGTCCTGCTTGAGATTGAGCAAGGCCAGCTCGGAGTCGGTGATCTTGATGCCGGTCGGGTACTT
>JBAWGM010000392.1:0-11167 GCA_049592895.1 Thiobacillaceae bacterium
TTACATCCGCGTGACAGCCTTCGATTCCTCGCGCGGCGTGGAGAGTTTGCACATGTCCTACCTGGTCAACCGGCCGAAAGTCGAGCCCGGCTTTGGACTGGCGCGCCAGGAGGGACCAGGACGCCAGGTTCACTACACGATACACAGTTATGCCACGGACAAACCCGAAGGCGAACGCTACTGATCGTTGTGATCGGGACGGGGGACGCTTCACGGTCCCCCGTTGCAACCGAATGTTGAGTCTATCTGGAGTTCAAGCATGACCGAGAGTGGGCAAGACGCACCTGTCCCGCCGAAAGCCTTGTATGCCGTGCCCGATGACACCCCGGTGGATCTCGCCGCCGCACTGCGCGATTCGCATGTGCAGGAAGTTCTCGACAAGCTAGACCGCGAACTGGTAGGGCTGAAACCGGTCAAGACCCGCATCCGCGAAACCGCGGCCCTGTTGCTGGTCGACCGGGTGCGCAAGGAACTGGGGCTGACCGCGGGGGCGCCCTCGCTGCATATGTGTTTCACCGGCAATCCCGGCACCGGCAAGACCACGGTGGCGCTGCGCATGGCCGAAATTCTGCATCGTCTAGGCTACGTGCGCGAGGGACACCTGGTTGCGGTCACGCGCGATGATCTGGTCGGGCAATACATCGGCCACACCGCGCCCAAGACCAAGGAGGTGTTGAAGAAGGCGATGGGCGGGGTCTTGTTCATCGACGAGGCCTATTACCTGTACAAACCGGAAAACGAACGCGACTACGGCGCCGAGTCCATCGAAATCCTGTTGCAGGTGATGGAGAACAACCGCGACGACCTGGTGGTGATACTGGCGGGCTACAAGGACAAGATGGATCGTTTCTTCCAGAGCAATCCCGGCATGTCGTCGCGCATCGCGCATCATCTCGATTTTCCCGATTACGAGGCTGATGAGTTGCTGGCGATCGCCGGCATCATGCTCGAAGACACCCAGTACCGCTTCAGTCCTGAGGCCGAGCAGGCGTTTCGTGAATACGTCGCACGGCGCATGAAGATGCCGCACTTCGCCAATGCGCGCTCGGTGCGCAATGCACTGGATCGCGCACGTCTGCGGCAGGCCAACCGTCTGTTCGCGCGCCCCGGTGCGCAATTGACCAAGAAGGACCTCGTCACTTTGGAGCCCGACGACATTCTGGCGAGCCGCGTGTTCAAGGAAGGGGTTCCGGACACGGAGGGGAAAGATGCGCGCGAGTCGGCCAGCGAATAACGCCGAGCCGTCGCTGCGCGGGAGCCTTGCGCAGTGACGCGCTGGCTGCGCGACATCGCACCGCTGCGGGTGTGGCCCAAGACCATTCCCGCTGCGCATTACAATTGCGTGCGATTGGCGCTCAAACGCCTGGGCTGTCCGTTGCGCCTTGAGCTGCAGCGTCCCGCCATGATCCTGCTGCTGGACGAAGATCTCTGGGCCGGGATGGCCCCATGGGATGAAGACCTGCCGCTGCTCGCCTGGAGCGAATTCGATACTCGCCGATCCGGCCTGGATCAACCGGTGGCCTGCCGCCTGCACCTCTACCACGCGCATGCGGGCTTGCTGATGGGCATGGCGCTCGACGCCCTCGACGCCGGCCTCAGAGCGCGTCTCGATGCGCATCGCGCGAGCACAACCATCGACAGATACTGAAGGCCGATGCCACTGACGCGCCGCCGGATTCGGGAACTGCAAATCCATGTCCGGTGGAACTGCGTCGTGCGAAGAGTTCTGACCTGCATGGCTTTCAGACCGTCCCGAACAGGCGGCGGATTTCCTGCTTGAGGGTTTCCGCCGCAAATGGCTTGGGCAGGAAACCATCCACTCCAGATCGGCGGGCGATGGCCTGTTGTTCCTCTCCGGACTCGGCCGAGATCATCAATATCCGCATGTCCGCAAACGCAGGTTGGGCGCGCACCCGTTGCACCAGCTCCAGTCCGCTCATCTCAGGCATTACCCAGTCGGTCAGCAACAGGTCATAACGGTTCTTCTGCAGCATGGACCATGCGAGGAAGGCGGAGCTGGCGTCGGCAATCTTCACACCGGGCACGCCTCTCAGGGCAATGCGAATGACTGTCCGCACGGTCAGGAAATCATCCACCACCAGGATGCTTAAGCTCATGCCAGTGACCCTATCTGTGCAAGCCTTTCATTCGTCCCTTGCAGCTATAATCGCCGTGGGAAGCTCTCGTCAAGTCCCTGATGACCCATGCTGGACTTAATCCGAGGTTCCGACACAATACCGAGTATGGAAGACCGGCGCATTTTGCGACTCTTGAAATCTCATGGCGGAATTCGTTCTTTCGCCTGAACGCCTCTGGTCTGCTTTCAGATCACAAAGCCTGCCGATTCGGGCGCTGTGGGCAGGCGTTCCAATCCTGGCCGCCGTTCTGCTTTTCAATCTCGGCACAAACTTAAAGCAGCCTGTATATGCGCCCTTGTACGAGCATCTGTCTGACCGTGACAGCGGGACGGTCCTGGCGGCTCTGGACAAACTCAATGTACAGTACAAAGTGGTGAATGGCGCCATTCAGGTTCCGACGCTGGAGGCGGATGCAACCCGCTTCCGCCTCGCAGCGCAAGGCCTGCCCAAGGGCGAAAACGGGGGCTTTGATGCCATGGCGGCGCCGACCTTGGGCATGACCAGTTTTCAGGAACAGCTCGGCTACCAGCATGCGCTCGAGGCGGAACTGTCCCATACCCTGGAAGGCCTTGCGCCGGTGGCCTCAGCCAGGGTGCATCTGGCTTTGCCCAAGGCGAGCGCGTTCCTGCGCGAAGGCCCGCAACCTTCTGCGGCCGTGCTGATCAAGACCAAGGCCGGCATGAGCCTGGATGAGGAGCAGATCCAGTCCATCCGGCAAATTGTTGCGAAAGGTGTGCCGCGCATGGCCGCTACCCAGGTGGGCATCGTCGATCAGCAGGGTGAGCTGCTGGCGCGCGCCGAGGAAGCGGAGCGGCAGTCTTTGAGCCCGGACCAGCAGGAGGCGGTTCGGAGGACCGAAGCGGAACTCGCCAACCGCGTGACCGAAGCTTTGGCGCCCTGGCTCGGCAAGGCAAATATCCGGGCCCAGGTGACGGCGCGGCTCAATTTCGCCGAGACCGAGGTCACGCGCGAGCGAGCGCATTCGGGCATGAAGGGATTGACTGACCGCACGGTTCAGCGGACCCGCGAACCCTCAGGCCGCATCGAACGGCTGACTGCGCTGGTGGTGGTGAATGAAACCAGCCTGCCGGAAAGCGAGCGCCAAGCCCCGGTGACGCAAAAGAGAATTCAGCAACTGGCAAGCCAGGCGCTGGGCATGGACCGCCATCGGCGCGACAGCCTGCAGGTGGTCCTGCTGCCCTTTGAACAGACGCCAGTAAGAATTCCCCAGGCGCCAGTTTCTGTACGCGTATCGCACGAGCCGAGGCCCGAGCGGATATCCTGGACAGGCGCTCTAGCCCTGGCAATTTCTGCCCTGCTGGCGATAGGCGTGTTGTGGCAACTGATGATCCGGCGCAAGCGGGAGACGCCTGTCGAACCCGCCGAACCGGTCGTTTCGCCTTTCGATGCCGCGGTGCAAACTGCGCGTGAATCCGTTCTGGCGGATCCGGCCCGGGCTGCCAGCGTGATACGTCTATGGGTGCAATCGTGAATCAGGCAGGCTTGGAAAAAAGCGCCGTTCTGCTGATGGCGGTGGGAGAAGCCGCGGCCGGTCATATCCTGCGCTATCTGAATCCGACAGAAGTCACCCAACTCGCGGAGACCATGCGTCGCGTCGGTGGTCAGTCGCGCAATCGGGTGGCTGCCGTGCTCGCTGATTTTCAGGCAGAGGCCGAACGTCAGACCGGGTTTGGCATGGCCCCGCAAGCGTTCCTCGGCGAAGCCCTGACCCAAGCGCTGGGAGAGGAAAAAGCTGCCGCCCTGCTGGCACGCCTGGAGGCCGAGGGCGCCCCCCTCAAACAACTGGCCTGGATGGCACCGGCCGAAATATCACATCTGCTCGGGCAGGAGCCCGCGCCCGTCATCGCCACGGTGCTGGCCCATCTGGAGCAGGACCAGGCCGCGGAAGTGCTGATGCTTTTGCCGCCGCCAGAGCGCGACGAGGCCTTGCTGTCTTTGGCGCGCTGGCAGGGGGCGGCGCCGGAGGCGCTGAGTGAATTGTCTGGCTGGCTGGCCAGCCGCGTCAGACAGGAACAGCCAGGCCGCGAGCAGGGCGAGGAACTGGCGGCGTCGCTCCTGCGCCGTCTGCCCAAGGAAGCGGCGCAGGCAGTAAACACTGGTTTGGCGATCCGTGACCCGGCTTTGGCAGGGCGGTTGGCTGCAGCAACGCTAACATTCCAGGACTTGATCCGGCTGGACAATGCCAGCCGCACCCGCTTGTTCAAGGCCGCGCCGGCGCAGACTCTGCTGCAGGCCATGAAGGGGGCCGATCCGGGTCTGGTCGAGTCGCTGGCCCAGCGCATGGGAGGCACCGCCGCGCGGCGTCTGAAGGATGACCTCGACACCTTGGGCGCGGTTCGCGTCGACCAGATCGAAGCCGCTCAGGAAGAAGTGGTTCGCCTGATGCGCCAGCTCGCAGGTGACGGCGAACTGAGCCTGGAGTCCCTGCATGAGTGAGCCGCACAAACCCGGAACCCAGCAATCCGCGTTCGAGCGCTGGGAAGTGGTGGAGCCGGTGAGCGCCGAGGAAAGCGACGAGGCGCGGGCCGCGCGGTTGCTGGTTGAATCCACCCGAATCAGGGAACAGGCCAGGGCGGAAGGAATACAGCAGGGCATTGAAGACGGCCGCCGTGAGGCTCAGGCGGATTGCCTGCGCATGAAAGAACTCGCCACCAGTTTCAGCCAGGCGCTGGACACGCTGGATTTCAGAATCGCGGACATGGTGCTGGATTTAGCCCTGGATGTGGCCCGCCAGGTGGTTGCCGGAGAGTTGGCGGCCAAACCGGAACGGATTTTGGACGTTGTCCGGCTGGCCTTGATGCAGATGATCGACACCACGCGCGAGGCCCGTCTGCTGCTCAATCCAGAGGATGCTGCTCTGGTGCGCCCGCAGCTTGAAGAGGCGCTCGACAGGAGCCGAATGCGCATCGTGGAAGACGCCCGCATCGTGCGGGGCGGTTGCCTGATCGAGACCCCGCAGGGTGATTTGGACGCAACCTTGCAGATGCGGTGGCGCCAGGTGGTGAAGGTCTTGGGCAGCAACAAGAACTGGCTGGAATAACCCGGGGCACCCATGGCGCTTGACCGTACCGTTGCCTTGCGCGAATACATTGCCGACTGCCGGAGAGCCGTGGCCCTCAGCACACCGGTTGCGGCCAGCGGCCGGTTGACCCGGGTGGCGGGCCTGGTCATGGAGGCGGTGGGCTTGCGCTTGCCCATCGGCAGCCAGTGCATGGTACAGATTCCGGGCGGGCAAAGCGTGGATGCGGAGGTCGTGGGCTTTTCCGGCGAGCGGATTTATCTGATGCCGGCCACCGACATTTACGGCGTCATGCCCGGCGCGCGCGTGGTGCCGGAGAACCCCATCGCGGTGCAACCGCCGCGCATGGGCAGGCGCTATATCCCGCGCCGCCGCGCGCAGGACCGGGTCCGTCAGGTCGCAGTCGGTCCGCAGTTGCTGGGCCGGGTGATGGACGGCGCGGGACGGCCGCTGGACAATCTGGGCCCGCTGATGATGGACAAGCGGGTGCCGCTGTATTCGCGTCCGATCAATCCGCTGGAACGTGCGCCCATCCGCAAGGCGCTGGATGTCGGCATCCAGTCCATCAATGCCCTGCTTACCGTAGGGCGCGGGCAGCGGCTGGGACTTTTCGCTGGCAGTGGGGTGGGCAAGTCCATCCTGCTCGGCATGATGGCGCGCTATACCGATGCCGACGTGGTGGTGGTGGGCCTGATCGGCGAGCGCGGGCGCGAGGTGAAGGACTTCATCGAGAACAACCTGGGTCCGGAAGGCATGGCGCGCGCAGTAGTGGTCGCTGCACCGGCCGACAATCCGCCATTGATGCGCCTGAATGGCGCGGCCTACGCCATGTCGATCGCGGAATATTTCCGCGACCAGGGCAAGCACGTGTTGCTGATCATGGATTCCCTCACCCGCTATGCCATGGCCCAGCGTGAGGTGGCACTGGCGATCGGCGAACCGCCCGCGACCAAGGGCTATCCGCCTTCCGTGTTTGCCAAGCTGCCGCAACTGGCGGAACGCGCAGGCAACGCCAAGACCGGGGGCGGTTCCATCACCGCGTTCTTTACCGTGTTGATGGAAGCTGATGACGAACAGGACCCGGTGGCTGATGCGGCGCGCGCCATACTCGATGGCCACATCGTGCTGTCGCGCGAACTCGCCGAGGCGGGCCTCTATCCGGCCATCGACGTCGAAGCCTCGATCAGCCGGGCTTTGCCCGATCTGGCGGATGCCGAGGAACTGGAACGCATCCGGCGCTTCAAGTACCTCTACTCGCGCTATCAGCGCAGCCGTGATCTGCTGGCGGTGGGCGCCTATGTGCCGGGTGCCGATCCGGTGCTGGACGAGGCGGTGAAAGTGCAGCCCCTGATGCAGCAGTACCTGATGCAGGAATTGTGGCAACAGGTCAGCATGGCCGAGGCCAAGCGGGCGCTTGTGGAATTGGTGCCCTGATGGCCTTCAACCTGCAGATTGTCTACGATCTGGCGCGCAAGCGGGCCGAGGGTTATGCACGCTCCGTGAAGCAGACCCATGGACAATGGCTGCGGGCGCGCGCGCAAGTGGTGCGCCTGGAATCGGAACGTAGCCGCTATGTCGAGGGTTTGGCAAAACAGCGGCGCGCGGGAAATCCCGGGTTCTATCCGGCAGCGGTTGATGGCTGGCAGATGCTTGCGCTCCGCATGCAGCGAGGCAGGCAGGAACTGGAGACGGCCCATGCTCAGTGGCAACAGGCCATGCGAGCGTGGCAGGAACAGGAAAAGCGGGTAAAGGCCCTGACCGTGCTGAGAGAACGTTATCGCGATGAAATGGCGAAGCGTGATGCAGTTCGGGAGCGCAAGCTGCACGATGAACTTTCCATCCGCTCCTTTATCGCCACTCGGCAGGACGGCACCGCCGATCCAGGGCTGCCGTGGGAAGAGCACCTGGCATGAAACTGCCCAGGCTCAGCCCGGATGAAATCCGCGACTTGCAGATTGACGGCAGGGATCCAGATTGGAATCTGGCGGAACGGATCAAGGCGCATCTGATGGCAGGATTGCCAGCCCATGTGCGGGTGGAGGTGGGCGTTCTGGCAACGCCCGTCAGCAAGCTTGAAGCGGAGTCGCCGCACCTGCGTGCGGACGATAATCTGCTAGCCGCCTGGGTGGCGGCCCGCTTTGGTTCGGGCGTCTTGTGCAAGCCTGTTCCGGCCCATTATGGAACCAATTTGTTGGCGCGGATTAGGCAAGCCTTGGCGGAATTCACGTTGCGTGGGAAAACGGAGGAGACGTCTTCCCTGCATCTGGAAATTCGATTGAATGATCAGCGCGGCACGCTAGAGCTCGATTGGAGTGGCATGAGCCCTGGGGCGTTAAGCGCATGGGCGTTGAAACAATGGAAGAATGAAGATGGCTGAGCCTCAAACCCCCTCACCCCGGTTCTCTCCCCCTTGCATGGGGAGAGGGAGGAAGGCATCGTGGCTGCTTCTGCTGCCGAACGTCGCAGGTGCGGCGGATACGGCAAGCCCGGTCTCCGGCTATATCGGCGTGGTCGTTTCCTTGTTTCTGATCCTGGGCGGGTTTGTTCTGGTGGCCTGGCTGGTGCGCCGCTGGATGCCGCACGGCGCCCAGGCCGGTCTGGTCAAGGTGGTGGGCGCCATTTCCGTTGGTCCGCGCGAACGCGTGGTGGTGGTTGAGGTGGACAATACCTGGCTGGTTCTCGGCGTCGGCGGCGGACAGGTGCGTTCCCTGCACACCATGAACAAGCCGCAAGGCGGGGGCCAGCCGGGGTGAGCCGTCATGCCCGCCTGGCCAGGTTGATTCCGGTGCTGGGAATGATCGCTGCATTGTTTGTCAGCGCCGCCCACGGCGCCGAGCCTGGCCTCACGGTCTTTTCCCAGTCCGGTGCCAACCTCACTCTGCCCGCATCCAGCCTGTCGTTTCTGCTGGTCCTGCCCTTTCTGCCTGCACTGCTGCTTTCCATGAGCGCCTTCGTGCGCATGGCGGTCGTTTTCTTCCTGTTGCGCCATGCGCTGGGCAGCCAGTACGCGCCGCCCAATCTGGTGATGGCGGGGCTTGCGTTGCTGCTGACCTATTTCGTGATGTATCCCACCGTGGAGAAGATCCAGCAGGATGCCTATCTTCCCTATACCCAGGGCCAGCTCAGCGCTGCGCAGGCGGGCGACAAGGCCGCGCTGCCGCTCAAGACCTTCATGGTGCGCCAGACCCGTGCCGACGACCTGGCCCTGTTCACCCCGGATCACAAGGCGAGCAAGGTCAAGGATCCGGATGCCGTCGCGCTGCGCGCCCTGGCGCCGGCCTTCCTCATCAGCGAGCTGAAAACCGCGTTCCAGATCGCCTTCATGGTGATCCTGCCCTTTCTGGTCATTGACTTGGTGGTGGCCAGCGTGCTGATGAGTCTGGGCATGGTGATGGTGCCGCCGCAACTGGTGTCGCTGCCGCTCAAGCTGCTGCTGTTCGTGGTGGCGGACGGTTGGCATCTGCTGGCCGGGTCGCTGATCGGGAGCTTCTAGTGGAAGACCTGCTACGCGAAGCGCTCTGGCTTGCGGTCTGGATTGCGCTGCCCATCCTCGCCGCAATGCTCGTAACCGCCCTGCTCATTAGCATGTTCCAGGCAGCCACCCAGATCCTCGAGCCCACCCTCTCCTTTGTCCCCAAGCTGATTGTGGCTCTGGTCGTTCTGGCGCTTCTGGGAGTGTGGATGGGTGACCGGGTGGTGAGCTTCGCCCAGCATGCCTTCAGCGACTGGCCGGAGCAGATCGAGTAGTGGACGGGATTTCCCAGCACTATCTCTTCGCCTGGTTCTACGCCGCCGCCCGCCTTCTTGGCTGGACCCTGGTCGATCCACTGTTGTCGCGCCTGCCCCTGTTTCTGCGACTGCTGCTGGCCGGCAGCCTGGCTGCGATGTTGATGCCCTGGGGCGGGGCGGGTTCCTTGCCGGATCCCTTAAGCGGGTCGGGGCTCGCGATGTTGATGTGGGAAGGCCTGCTGGGAGCGGGCATGGGCTTCGCGGTGCGCCTGCTGTTTGCCGTCATGGAGGCGGCGCTGGGCTGGCTGGGCCAGGTTTCCGGCCGCAATCTGTACCAGCCATGGCTAGCGGAAAATGCGCCGGATGACGCGAGCTTGCGCCAACTGGGTTTCTGGCTGGCGGGGCTGGCCTTCTTTTCCGCCAACGGGCATTTGCTGCTGGTTCAGGCGCTGCAGCACAGCTTGGCAGTGCTGCCGGCCGCCGCGCCGCCGGACCGCGAAGGCGCGCGCGCTCTGTTTGAGGCGGGTAGCATGATTTTTTCCACCGGCCTGCAACTGGCGCTGCCGCTGTTGCTGCTTGCGTTGCTGGCCCAAGGCGTGTTTGTAGTGGCCTCGCGCCTGATGCCGGGGGTGGATGCCTGGTCGGTGGGCCTTAACCTGGGGGCGCTAACCCTGTTGGGCAGCCTGGCGGTGGGTGTGCCGATCCTGGTCAGCCTGTTTGCCCGCGCATTGGACCGTCTGCCCGGCTTGCTTTCGGCATTCCCCGCCATCAAGTAAAATCAGCGCTTTTCCGGCCTCTGGGCCTTGATGAGTCCTGCCATGATCAAAGGAAGCCTGGTCGCCATTGTTACCCCCATGCACGAGGGTGGCAGTCTCGATCAGGCGGCGCTGCGCAAGCTGGTGGACTGGCACGTGACACAGGGCACCGACGCCATTGCGGTGGTGGGAACCACGGGCGAATCCCCTACCGTGGATCTGGATGAGCATTGCGAACTGATCCGCGTCACCGTGGAACAGGCGGCGGGGCGCGTTCCGGTGATCGCAGGAACCGGCGCCAATTCCACCAGCGAAGCGATCGAGCTGGCCAATTGTGCCAAGACGGCCGGCGCCGATGTGGCGCTTTCCGTTACGCCCTATTACAACAAGCCGACCCAGGAAGGTCTGTACCGCCATTTCAAAGCCATTGCCGAGGCGGTGGACCTGCCGACGATCCTATACAACGTGCCGGGACGCACCGGGGTGGACATGAGCAATGACACCACCCTTAAGTTGGCGCAGATCCCGAACATCGTCGGCACCAAGGATGCAACCGGCAGCATCGAGCGCAACAGCGATCTGATTCTCCGTCGCCCGAAGGACTTTGCCATCTACACCGGCGACGACGCAACGGGCCTGGCCTGCCTGTTGCTGGGCGGAGATGGCGTGATTTCCGTCACCGCCAACGTCGCGCCCGGTTTGATGCACCAGATGTGCGAGGCGGCATTTGCCGGGAACCTTGAGCGCGCTCGCGAGATCAATGCAAGGTTATTCTTGCTGCACACCAAACTGTTCGTCGAGGCCAACCCCATTCCAGTCAAGTGGGCGCTGGCGGAAATGGGCAAAATTTCCAGGGGCATCCGCTTGCCCCTGACCCCCTTGTCGGAGGCGCATCATGAAACCCTGCGTACCGCGATGAGACATGCCGGAATTATGTAAGGAGAGATGGGCGTGCGTGTATTACCCTTGATGTTGGCTGGTCTGTTCTTGCTTTCCGGTTGCGGGTCATTAGGCATATTTGAATCGAAAGGAGTCGATTACAAATCCGCCAAGAGCCGCGACACCAATACGCTGGAAGTCCCGCCTGATCTGATTGCGCCAAGCGGCGACAACCGTTATGCCGTGCCCGACGCCGAAGGCAGCACCGCAACGTATTCGGCCTACAGCAAGGAGCGCAAGGAGCAGCCGACGACCGGGCAGGCCTTGTTGCCCGATCAGGACAAGGTGCGGATCGAACGGGCGGGCTCGCAGCGCTGGCTCGTGGTGAACGAGGCTCCGGACAAAGTCTGGCCGGTTATCAAGGACTTCTGGCAGGAGCTGGGCTTTGTCATCAATCTGGAATCCAAGGATACCGGGGTGATGGAGACCGACTGGGCCGAGAACCGCGCCGACATTCCGTCGGACTTCCTGCGGCGCACGGTCGGCAAGTACCTCGATGCGTTCACGTCGACGTACAAGCGCGACAAGTTCCGCACGCGCATCGAGCGTGGCGCCGAGCCCGGCAC
>JBAWGM010000393.1:0-3442 GCA_049592895.1 Thiobacillaceae bacterium
GTCGGTGCAATCGAGACATTCATCGCGTCCTACAACCAATCGGCCTCTCCCTTCGTCTGGCGCAAGCGTGAAGTCAAGGGATCGCAACTCAGAAATACGATTGTTAATTTACGCAATTAAACACTAGTCTCCAGTCCGCGGGATAAGCGATTGACCAATGATAGCCCGGGTGGGTGTAGGAGCGTTCGGATGCGGTGAGATGTGGGCGGTGATTGTGGTCGTCCTGCGCGACGGTGCCCCCGTTCCTATTCGTCTCCACCGACTGGCTTGGATTGCGCCCTCCCCCCGGACATGGCGATAGCTACAGCGAAGGATGATGTAATGGCAGCAAGGTTCTTCATTTCAGCCCTCCTTGAGACAGGGTCGGGAAGGCCGAGTCAGCCAGGCCCTGCGGCACACCGCGAGCATGACGCGGCGCACATCGTCGGCACCGGACGCCAACCGCATCGCATCGCGTGCGCGACAACCCCGGCGCGCGAGAATATGCTTGCCGGTTCCCATGACCTGTTTCTTCCCATCGTCTTCCAGCCGATCTGTGGGTCACCCGAATCGCCGGAGAAAGCGATGGGTCGGCCAGAAGATCAGGCTTGGAAGGAGGCCCATCATGCACAGCAGGTACGCCTTTGGCGGCACCCAGGTCTGGGCATGCTGGTCGCTGGGGCCAAATACGTAGTTCACGTTGACCGGCTTGCCAGGGTCATTGGCCGGTGCCGGCGGCGCGGGCAGGAACAGGTAGCAGACCAGGAGCAGAACGACCGCTAGGGCCGACCATGCCGGGAAGCCGCGCCGGTCGTAGCCAAGTCGGCGGACTAGCCAGAGCACGAAGAGCGGCAGCCAGAAATGGTAGAAAGATAGAAGGCGCGTGAAGATGGGCAGCGCCGAATTGAACATGTAGGCGGTCATGCCGGTAATGGGGTGGCCCAACAGGCTTGCCACAAAGTCGATCATCCATAGCGCCTGGGGCAGCAGGATGCCAACAGCGGATGCCGACGCCGGAAGCGGATGCTCCGTCCAAACCGTAATAGTGGTGAGGAGCAACGCCATATCGCAGAAATAGAGGAAGTTGGTTGGCCCATAGGCTCGAAGATAATACGGGATGAGCACACACAGAAACGTCGTGTAGGCGAGTTTTGCCAAGAGTGGAATTCGAGGTTGTGCCGGGTGCCATGTGAATCGCTGAGTCCCGGGATTTTCTTCAATCAATATTTCCTTTTGCATGGTTGCTCCAGACGGTAGTCAGGCCGCGATGAGCCTCAGGCAAAGGCTGTAGTCCAGTCGCTGTAAGGTCGCTCTGGCCGGGACATCGAAGAGGTAACGCTGCTTGGTGCAAAGACAGCTCAGGCTAATAAGGGCGGGGAACCCAATAACGCCGTCTGCCACTTCGCAACCGCCGAATTGAATCTTGTGAAGATGCATTCCAGGCCCCCTTTCGATTGACGATCCCACTATCGACGTGAGGCGCGTATTTTTCAACGCAAGAATGTAAAGTCGCGTTCCACCGGCTATAAAGTATTGTCAAATGCTACCTTGCAGGGGACGCCGTGGCCAAGACTCATGTTCTCGTACAGGCACTGAAGCGGGCATTAAAGGCCAAGGGGTATACCTATCGACAAGTTGCCGACACATTGGAGTTGAGCGAGGCCAGCGTGAAGCGACTCTTGACCGGGGGTGATCTGTCAGTGTCCAGGTTGGAACGAATCTGCCAGATGATGGCGATGGACGTTATCGATCTGGTAAAGATGGCCGAGGCTGAAAGCCGTAAGCTGACCGAGCTTAGCGAAGCGCAGGAGAAGGAACTCGTCGCCGACGAAAGGCTTTTATTGGTGGCGTACTGGGCCGTCCATGGTTGGCGCCTGGCAGACATGCTGGCGAATTTTCAGATTACCGAACCGGAGGCAATCCACTGCCTGCTCAGACTGGAGAAACTCAATTTCCTGCAGTTGCTTCCTGCCAACCGCATCCGTCTCACCCTCTCCCCCCAATTCACCTGGCGTGCCGGTGGGCCAATTCAGCAATTCTTTACTACCAATCTCCAGCGCGACTTCTTCGCCAGCGACTTTTGTCGCCCGGATAACAAGTTTCTGCTTCTCTCCGGCATGCTGTCCAAGGGATCCAAAGTCCACCTTTTCAGGAAGATGGAGGCACTGGCGGCGGAGTTTCGCGATCTCAACCAGCGGGACATGGCCTTGCCCCTGTCAGAGCGCTTCTCCACCACGATGGTCATGGCGGCACGCGAGTGGCAACCAAGGGCTTTCAGCAGGGTGTTTGCCAAGGATGGCCGACGTAAAGGGAGCGGAGAGGACAATGGCAAACCGCTCTCTCGCCTGCACAAAAGGCAGTCGCCTTAGGCGCGTCTGTCTCCGACTGATCAAAGCGTGAATTCTTTGTGCCCCACGGCGCTGTAGCAAACGTCGGCAAGGCCAGATCCAGACTAAAGTATCGCGCCACGCTACTTCATAGCGATTACTATGCCGCTTCCAAAAGCCCGGTTGCTCGGCGGAATGCGCATTTCTATATTGGGGTCGCAAACCATTTATCGAGCCTACAAATCGGAGTCCGCGATGAATAACGCGAGTCGAATTGGAATAAGTGAACTGAAAGTAGCTGCCGACCCCAGTTTGATAGACGGTTCGTTGGGACCGTCCATTGGTAGCCGGGTCTCCAGACAAGAGAATCTAACCCTCCTGCAAACGACGTGGAGATTCGCTCTGAGAGTTCTCTTCCGTCTGCTTTTCCGCGTCCACGTCGAAGGCGACAGAACAAGCCTTGCCGCGGAACGCTTGCTTGTTGTCGCCAACCACGAATCCATTCTGGATGGCCTGTTGTTGGGGTTGTTCCTGCCGGTGAATCCGTTGTTCGTGGTGCACACCGACGTGCTGAAGAGTCGAATTTACCGGCTCATACTATTCTTCTCTGACTACCTGGCGGTGGATCAAAGGAATCCCCTGGCAATTAAGAAAGTCATTCGCCTCATCGGGTCCGGCCGACCAATCGTGATTTTTCCGGAGGGCCGCATCACCGTGACCGGCAGCCTGATGAAAGTCTACGACGGCCCCGCGTTTGTCGCCGCGCGCACCGGGGCGACCATCGTCCCGGTGCGCCTGGATGGGCCGGCACGCTCCTATTTCAGCCGCCTCACCGGAGACTATCCACGCCGCCTGTTTCCGCGCATCCTCATCAGCATCCAGCCGGCGACCCGCATCACGCTGCCCGACGGTACCAATTCCAAACTGCGGCGCCGCAAGGCCGGCGAGGCGATGCGGCGCATCATGCAGGACATGCTGTTCCACTCCCAACCGCGCCAAACCCTGGTCGAGGCCTTGCTCGAAACCATGGCCATTCACGGCCCGCGCCGCGAGGTGGTCGAGGATGTGCGCCAGGAACCGATCAGCTACCGCAATCTGCTCAAGCTCTCCCTCGCCATTGGCCGCGTGCTCGCCCG
>JBAWGM010000394.1:0-6283 GCA_049592895.1 Thiobacillaceae bacterium
CAATGGAATCCTTCTGGGACCTCTGCTTGCAGCGCTTTCAGCAAAGCCTGACGGCTCAGCAGTTCAACACCTGGATCAAGCCCCTGGCCTGGGAGGAAAACGGTGCACCCTGCATTGTTGCGCCCAATCGTTTTATTCTGGATTGGGTGAAGGACAAATTCGGCCCTGATATCCAGGGCTGGGCAGAGGAGCATTATGCCCAGCCTACGCAGGTGGCCTTCAGCCTCAAGCACAAGAGCCCGGATACTCCGCCACTGGCGCCGCCGAGCCGGCCTGAACACGCCGCCCTGGTTCCTGCCGGCGGACGCGCAAGCAGCTTGCGACTTAATCCAAGTTTTTCCTTTGATAACTTCGTTGGTGGCCGAGCCAACCAACTGGCTCGAGCCGCGGCCTTGCAAGTATCCGAAAATGTCGGCACCGCCTACAATCCGCTGTTCATTTACGGCGGCGTAGGCTTGGGCAAGACCCACTTGATTCAGGCCATCGGCAATACAGTGCGGTCGGCCAAAGCCGACGCCCGCATCGAATACATTCACGCCAACGATTACGTCAATGACCTGGTGCACGCCTACCGGCAAAAAAGCTTCGACGATTTCAAGCGGCTTTATCAATCCCTTGATCTCCTGCTGATTGACGACATCCAGTTCTTCGCCGGCAAGGACCGCACTCAGGAAGAGTTTTTTTACACTTTCAATGCGCTGACCGAAAGCCACCGCCAGATCGTCATTACCTGCGATACCTATCCCAAAGACCTGGTGGGGTTTGAAGATCGCCTAAAATCCCGCTTTGCCTGGGGGCTCACCGTGGCCATCGAGCCGCCCGAACTGGAAATGCGCGTAGCTATTCTGCACAAGAAAGCCCTTCAGGAAGGCATCTGCCTGGACGAAAGTGTCGCCTTCTTCATCGGCAAGCAGGCACGTTCCAGCGTGCGCGAACTCGAAGGCGCCCTCAAACGGGTGATGGCTTTTGCGCGCTTCACGGAAAAGCCCATTACCCTCGATCTGGTTAAAGAGGCGCTGCGTGACCTGATCGCGTCCACCCACCGGCAGGTATCCATCGAAAACATACAGAAGACCGTGGCCGAGTATTACAAACTCAAGGTTGGCGATATGTTCTGCAAGAAGCGCACCCGGAATCTCGCACGCCCGCGCCAGATCGCCATGGCCCTGGCCAAGGAACTCACCACCCTGTCCCTGCCGGAAATAGGCGAGTCCTTCGGTGGCCGCGACCATACGACCGTCTTGCATGCCTGCAGAAAGGTCCAGGAACTGCGCGAACAGGACCACGACATCAGCCGCGAATACCTCGTCCTGCTGCAGACGCTAACTAGTTGATAAGTCCAGTATGCAAACTTATAACTTTCGGCCAGGGACCAAGCAAGCCCGGATTGCCCCACAGCCATCCCCAACTGTCCCGGTTTTTCCCACAGCAGCAAACTTGGTGCTTTGGCACTGTTCTTCTGGCTTGCCGGGTTTATCCAACCAAACCCGCTTTCCTCAACAACAACCACAAAGGATTAATTGAATGTTACTGATGGAAACAGACCGCAACAGTTTGCTTCTGCCCTTGGGTTCGACGATAGGCGTCGTAGAACGGCGGCATACCCTGCCCATTCTGTCCAATGTGCTGCTGGAGAAGAAAGGGGCGGATCTGGTGCTCCAGGCAACGGATCTGGAATTGCAGGTTAGTACCAAATTGACGGGCGCGGCGACGGAAGGGGAGTTCGCCATAACAGTCGCTGCGCGCAAGCTATTCGACATCGTTCGGGCTCTGCCAGACGATGCGAAGGTCAAGCTGGAGAGCAAGGACACGCAAGTGGAAGTCAAGGCCGGTCGCTCAAAGTTCACACTGCAGACTTTGCCGGCCGCAGATTTTCCTCGCATGGAAACCAGCGCGGCCAGCGCGGCTGAAGTCAGAGTGCCGCAAAAACTGTTGAGAAAGTTGCTGCAACTGGTGCAGTTTTCCATGGCCCAGCAGGACATCCGCTATTACCTCAATGGCATGTTGCTGGTGCTGGAAGGCAAGATCCTGCGCGTGGTTGCCACTGATGGCCATAGACTGGCCCTGGCGGAAACCAGCTTGGAACGGGATGTCGGCAAGCGCGAACTGATCGTGCCGCGCAAGACTGTCCTGGAATTGGTCAAGCTGCTCGCTGACAGTGACGACCCGGTCAGCCTTTATCTGGGCGAAAGCCAGGTCATGTTTCGCCTGGGCGATACTCAACTGGTGTCCAAGGTGGTCGATGGAAAGTTTCCCGATTACCAGCGGGTGGTGCCGCTCGGCCACGACAAGAAGATGACGATCAACCGCCACGCCGGGATCTCGGCGCTGCAGCGCGCGGCCATCTTGTCAAACGAAAAGTTCCGCGGCGTTCGCCTGGTGCTGGGGACAAATAGCCTGCGTGTGGTCTGTAACAACAACGAGCAGGAAGAAGCCCAGGAAGAAATGGAAGCCAAGTACGATTCCGATCCCATCGATATCGGATTCAATGTGAGCTACCTGCTGGATGGCTTGGGATCTTTGTCTTCGGACGAAGTGGTACTAGCGTTCAACGACCCCAACAGCAGCGTGCTGCTGACATGCGAAAGCGAGCCGGGATTCAAATATGTCGTGATGCCGATGCGCATTTAGCAGCAAAACCATCCCCCTCCATGAGAGGGTCGGGATGAGGGCCTTGCCTTCCCGCAACGGTGTCATTGCGAGGCCAAAAGGGCCATGTCAATTGAGCATGGCCGGCAGGAAGTAAAGTCAGCAGCAAACAGGATCTACACAGGTAATCAAGATGTCAGACATTTATGACGAAGACAGCATCCAGCAATTGGAAGGGCTGGAAGCCGTGCGCAAGCGGCCGGGCATGTACATTGGCGACACCTCGGACGGGACCGGCCTGCACCATATGGTGTTCGAAGTGCTGGACAATGCCATTGACGAATCGCTGGGCGGTTATTGCGACGACATCAAGGTCGTCATCCATCCGGACAATTCCATTTCCGTTTCAGACAACGGGCGCGGCATTCCGGTTGGGATCAAGTTTGACGACAAGCACGAGCCTAAGCGGTCAGCAGCAGAAATCGTCATGACTGTGCTGCATGCGGGCGGCAAGTTCAATCAGAACAGCTACAAGGTTTCCGGCGGGCTCCACGGCGTGGGCGTGTCCTGCGTGAATGGCTTGTCTAAATGGCTAAAGCTGATTGTGCGGCGCGACGGCAAGAAATACGCCATGGAGTTCGAGCGCGGCAAAATCCCCAATCGCGAAATCGAAAAGTTAAATGGCTTTGAAGTTTCGCCGATGAAGATCGTCGGCGAGACCAATAATCGCGGCACTGAAGTCCACTTTCTTGCTGACGAGGAAATCTTTGATCACGTGGAATATCACTTCGACATCCTGGTCAAGCGCATACGTGAACTGTCCTTTCTCAACAATGGGGTCAAGATCGAACTGCAGGACCATCGCGACGGAAAGAGTGAAACTTTTGCACACTCCGGCGGGGTGAAAGCCTTTGTCGAATACATGAACCGCTCCAAGAGCGTGCTGCATCCGCGCGTGTTTCACTCGGTCGGCGAAAAAGACGGCATTACGGTAGAAGTGGCCATGCAGTGGAACGACAGCTACACCGAAACGGTACAGTGCTTCACCAACAACATCCCCCAGCGGGACGGCGGCACCCATCTGACCGGCCTGCGCACCGCGATGACCCGGGTGATCAACAAATACATCGAAGACAACGAACTGGCGAAGAAGGCCAAGGTGGAGACCACCGGCGACGACATGCGCGAAGGGCTTACCTGCGTATTGTCGGTCAAGGTTCCGGAGCCCAAGTTTTCTTCCCAGACCAAGGACAAGCTGGTGTCGTCCGAAGTGCAGCCGGTGGTGCAGGAAGTGGTGAGCCAGAAGCTGTCGGACTATCTGCTGGAAAATCCCACTGACGCCAAGATCATCTGCGGCAAGATTATCGACGCTGCGCGGGCACGCGACGCCGCGCGCAAGGCGCGCGAATTGACGCGGCGCAAGGGCGTCATGGATGGTCTCGGCCTGCCCGGCAAGCTGGCCGATTGCCAGGAAAAAGACCCTGCCCTGTGCGAACTCTACCTGGTGGAGGGCGACTCCGCCGGCGGCTCGGCCAAGCAGGGCCGCGACCGCAAATTCCAGGCGATCCTGCCGCTCAAGGGCAAGATCCTCAATGTTGAACGCGCCCGTTTCGACAAGCTCATTTCCAGCCAGGAAGTCGCCACGCTTATCACCGCGCTGGGCACCAGCATAGGCAAGGACGACTACAACCCGGACAAGCTGCGTTATCACCGCATCATCATCATGACCGATGCGGACGTGGACGGCGCCCACATCCGCACCCTGCTGCTGACCTTCTTCTACCGGCAGATGCCCGAGTTGGTCGAGCGCGGCCACATCTACATTGCGCAGCCGCCGCTGTACAAGGTCAAGTCCGGGCGACGCGAGCAATACCTCAAGGACGAGCACGAGTTGAAAGAGTACCTGATGAGCGAAGCGCTCAAGGATGCCGCCCTGGTTCCCATGACAGGTTCCGAGCCCCTGTTCGGCGAAAGCCTTGAATCCCTGTCGCGCGAATACTTCCTCGCCGAGGCCGTCATGGTGCGCCTGTCGCGCATGCTGCCGCTGGACGTGCTCGATGCGCTGGTGCGCATCCCTGCCATGTCACTCGCCGACGTCACTCACGCCATGCTGGCCGAAGCGTCATTGGGCGCCGCGCTGGACGGCAGCAAATTCGTCGTCCAGGCCCAGTACGACAGCGAAAACGAAACCCACCGTCTGCAGATCACCCGCACCCACCATGGAAATATCCAGGCCTACTTCCTGGAGGAAGACCTCATCAATTCCGGCGACTATCGCCAGTTGACCAGGACCGGCGACCTCATCCGCGACCTGGTGGGTCCCGGCGGCACCATCAAGCGCGGCGAGAAAGAATCTCCGGTGGGCAGCTTCGCCGAAGCCATGGACTGGCTGATTGCCGAAGTCAAACGCAGCATGAGCATCCAGCGCTACAAGGGCCTGGGGGAAATGAACCCCGAGCAACTGTGGGAGACCACCATGGACCCCAAGGTGCGCCGCCTGATGAAAGTACGCATCGAAGACGCCATCACCTCCGATGCCATCTTCACCACCCTGATGGGCGACGAAGTCGAGCCGCGGCGGGCGTTCATCGAGACCAATGCGCTGGGGGTGCGGAATCTGGATGTATAGGCCAAGCGCTAAATGACGGTCCATAAGGCGTGATTTAGGAGGGACACATTACGTTGGGAATAATAATGGAGATCACCGACCAATGCCTATCCCAGATTACGAAACGCTGATGCTCCCGTTGCTTGAAATTGCCTCTGGTGCAGGTGACGAAGGAGTGAAGCTATCGATTGCGGCTGATCAGCTCGCCGAACTATTCACGTTGACCGACAAGGAGCGAACAGAGTTGTTGCCAAGCGGCGGCACGTTTAAGTTCTCCTCCCGAGTGTCATGGGCTCGCACCTACTTGCAAAAAGCCGGCTTGCTGGAAGCGCCGAAGCGTGGCTTCTTTCGGCTTACGCCTCGCGGCGCCATGATCCTTTAGCAAGCGCCCGTCAAAGTCGACAACAAGCTGCTATCGCAGTTTGACGAATTCAAGGAATTTCAAGGCAAGAAGAAGAGCACGAAATCGGGATCAGAGGCAGAACCCCATGAAACACCGGTCGAATCTATCGCGACCTTCTACGAACAATTTCGGGAAGCGCTTGCGTCCGAATTGCTTGATAGAGTCAAGAAGTGCTCGCCGCAGTTCTTTGAACGCCTTGTCATCCAGATACTACTAAGAATGGGTTACGGTGGCTCCCTTAAGGATGCGGGCTCAGCTCTCGGAAAGACAGGCGACGGTGGCGTTGACGGCATAATCCGGGAAGACAAGCTTGGCCTCGACAACATTTATATTCAAGCGAAGCGGTGGACAGATAAGCCGGTAGGTAGCCCCGATCTCGATCAGTTTTCAGGGGCGCTCTCAAAGAAGAAGGCGACCAAGGGTATTTTCATCACGACGTCCACATTCACAAAAGATGCACAAAAATCGCTGAAGGACTACTCGTCACGCATTGTCTTGATCGACGGCGCCCAACTTGCCAAGTACATGATCGACTATGGCGTGGGTGTGTCAGTCATGGACGTGTTTGAGCTGAAGAAAATTGATTCTGATTTTTTTGAGGAAGAATTTTAGCCCTATGCCCAACCCATCATCCGGCTGCCATACAAATAGCAAATATCACCAATAAAATTAGGGTCATACAC
>JBAWGM010000395.1:0-4413 GCA_049592895.1 Thiobacillaceae bacterium
TCATTGTATATGGCCGCCTTTACCTTGGTGGTGACGTCGCTGTCTGCTACGTACTGACCCGTATCCCGCGGCGTGGACGAACAACCCACGACGGACACCAGTATGGCGGCCAGGAAAACTGCGGAAAGATAGTTGCTGATCTGTTTCATCGTTGAGTCTCCAGAGTGTAGGAACTGCAGCCGGCACGCGGGACACATACAACATCATTGATGTTAGTGGGTTGACGCTACGGGTAACGCATGCGGGCGTTAAGACGTTCAGTGTACATAAACGGGTCAGAGGCGCACAGCTGGAACGGGTGACGCTTGGGCGATATGGCGAGCGCACCCTTGAGCAGGTCAAATTGGAGGCCATGAGAATTATCACCGGCATGGCAGGGGGCGAAAGTCGGGCATCCACAGTGCGAACCCATAAGGAGGCAATCACTCTGGAGGAACTGTTGGATGAGTTCCTCAAGAACAAGCGCAGCCGTCGCGGAGCCTATCTAACGGAAGTCACCAAGCGGGATTACCAGAACACCTTCAAGGTGCATTTATCCAAATGGCAGAGCCGCAAATTATCCGGGGTAACGGAGGAGGATGTAGTCGCGCTGCATAAACGGGTTGGACGGGATCATCCCCATACTGCGAACCGGTGCTTGGCTCTCGTATCCAGCCTTTACAACTATGCCAAGGGCCGCAAACTGTTCACCGGCACGAACCCGGCGGCTGGCATTCAGAAATTCCCGGAAGATTCGCGGGAGCGTTTCTTGCAGGCAGATGAATTGCCGCGATTCTTTGAGGCTGTGGCAGCCGAAGAAAATCAAACGATCCGGGACTATGTGCTGATTTCTTTACTGACAGGCGCCAGGCGCTCTAACGTGCTGGCGATGCGCTGGCAGGATGTGAACCTAGAGAGAGCAGAGTGGCGCATCCCAGTAACCAAGGGTGGCACGTCGCAAACAGTTACTCTTTCGCCTGAGGCCGTGGAAATCCTGCTGGCGAGGAAACCAGAAGATGATGTGGAGTTTGTCTTTGCATCCATCGGTAAAACCGGACACCTGACAGAACCCAAAACCGGGTGGAAGCGGATACTCGAAAGGGCGGGCATAGAGGACTTACGGCTCCATGACTTACGGCGCACGCTGGGAAGCTGGCAAGCGAAATCTGGCGCAAGCTTGGCTATTATCGGCAAGAGCCTGAACCATAAATCAACGAGCACGACGGCGATTTATGCGCGGCTCGACCTTGACCCCGTTCGCGCATCCGTCAACACCGCAACCATGGCCATGCTGGAAGCGGCAGGCGTCAAGAAAAAGGCGGAGGTGAAGCGCATCAAGGGCGGGAAATGATTAAGAAGCAGCCTGTTCGAGACGGCGTTATGACGAATAGCGAAGTAGCGCTAGGGCTGGCCTCAGCAGAAACGCCGGATATTGCCGAGCTGAAGAACCTGACGTTTTTCAATCCACTGAAGAAAGGATGGAGGCGCATGTTCAACAAGCGTTATCCAGCCTCGATCGTACTGCCCACACGTCACCGTCCCTGTTGATCAACAGGGACGATCTCAAGACCTGACAATAACATATATGTAATTGCGAGAGGCTTGTGAAATAACAGTTATATTATTATCAGATTGCTTATTAATAATGTATATGTTATTAAAGTAATGTGCTTTTATAACATATGGGTTATCGTAATGCGCTCTTCAGACCGTGCCTCAGCTCGCCGCCAACTCGATAAACGCTTGAGCACTCTCGGCAACATCGAGGCCTTGACTCGCCCGCCGCGTGGGTGGGTCAAGGCCATCCGCGAAGCGCTGGGCATGACGGCCACCCAGCTTGCAAAGCGCATGGGCGTCAGCCAGCCGCGTGTGTTTACTCTGGAGCAGGCCGAAGCTAAGGGCTCGATCACCATCGAGAGCCTTGAACGGGCGGCAAGGGCGCTGGATTGCCGTCTTGTCTATGCGCTGGTGCCTCGGCAATCCCTTGATGCCCTGATCGAGGAGCGCGCGCTCAACCTCGCCAAAAAGCGGCTGGCAGCCACCAGCCACACGATGGCGCTCGAAGCCCAGGGCGTCGAGAAGGGCGATGAAAGCGAGCAGCTTAAGCGTCTGGTCCGGCAGCTCGCCGAAAACGCGGGCTCCGAGTTGTGGGAGGAGGGTGCATGACCGATCCCCTGTTCGATCAGGATGATGCGGCAACGCCTCTGACGCTGGAAGAACGGGAAGGATTGGTCCCGTCTTACATCACACTGCGCCGCGAGCTGAACGAAGCGGAACAGGCGAACATTCTGGAAGCGGAGGAGTGGGCCTTCGCGCGCAAGCGCGACATGCTTTCCGAACAGTTCTTGAAGACGCTGCACAAGCGGATGTTTGGCCGGGTCTGGCGCTGGGCCGGTGAGTTTCGTCTGACAGAGCGCAACCTCGGGGTTGCTCCGCATCGCATCGCTATTGATCTGCGAACGTTACTGGATGATTGCCGCTTTTGGATCGAGAACGGCACCTATCCGGCGGACGAGATCGCCGCCCGTTTCCACCACCGGCTGGTGTGGATTCATCCCTTCCCCAATGGCAATGGCCGTCATGCGCGGTTGGCCACCGACCTGCTGCTGGCAGGGCTTGGTCAGCCGCGCTTTTCATAGGGCCGGGTCAACCTGGTCGATGCCAGCGAGACCCGGCGAGCCTATGTTGCAGCACTGCGTGCGGCTGACGGCCATGACATTGGCCCACTGCTTGAGTTTGTCCGGTCCTAGAGAGCCAGACCGGACTCAAGCGGGCGACAGATCATGACATTCATTGCGCCAAAAAATTGATCAGGCGGCAGGGCCCGTGTCGTCATTACAGATCTCCAAGCACGTCATTCATGTAATCGTGCACGCCGTAACCCATCTGGGCCTCATCGCGAACCGCCTGGAGTCGTTCGATGTATTCGGTCAACTGCGGTTCTTTGAGGGCAGCAAGACTCCAACAGGCATCCCGATATTGCAGGGCCAGGGCGTCGAAATAACCTTCATCAGCAAAGCCGTACTCCATCGAGAATCCGACGGCGGTCTCGCACCAGAACACGCGCAGCTCCAGGATCGCTAATGGGTCACCGACGGCCTTCTTGTATTCCGAGAGCACCTTCTTTGCCGTAGCCACGGACACCTCGGCATGGCGTTTGCGGTCAAGGTCAGGGGCCAGCGCCACCCGGATACGTTTCTTATAGTCGTTGAGGAGATTCGGCCCAAGGCCGAACCGGGCATGTATAAATGCCTGATTGTCCTTGTGCAAGGCGTAGAGATCCGCAACCAGTTGCATGAGACCTGCACGGTCGAACTCGGTAAGTTTCCCCTTCACGTCGCTCCAGGTCGGCTTGGTCTTCGGACGTTTGACGCGATCAGCCTTCGTCATCACCATCGCTCCAGTCCTCGATTTCCAGCGCCTTTGCGGATACATCGAAAACCATGGAATGAAATTCGATATCGAAAAATTGCCTGAACATCTGGGGAGTCCTCTTCTCTGGCCACAGGTTGGGATCGGTCAACCAGTCGCCCAATTGCTCCTCGAAGAACCAGCGCCACCTCTGCATGACCCATTTTCTGGCCTGCTCGGTGAGGTCAAATTCAGGAATCAGGTAGGCATTCACATCATCCCGAAGCTCGGCCAAGCTGAGCGAGGGAGGAGGGGGATCGGTCATCATGAGCCAGTCAAGGAAGGGTTGCTTGGGTTTGAGCAGCAGGACATGGCGGTTGTAGGTCAAGCGCGGGAGACTTTGCATCACGAGGGAGCACCTTCCTCAATCGGGTCAGTCACGAGCCGATCATTGTCAGGGTTGTCCGGGGAGCCCGCTGTGGGATGGCTGATTGCAGCACCCGTTCCCTGAGTTCTTTGCCAGGTTTGAAATGGAGTACACACTTTCCCCGAACCGCTACGATTTCCCCAGTCATGGGATTACGTGCTTGCTGGGGCGCACGATAGTTGAGCGTGAATACGCCGAACCCGCGGATCTCCACGCGGTTGCCTCCTGCCAGCGAATCTCGCAGGGCGTTGAACATCTCGAAGACCACCGCCTGGACGTCTTCGGGAGTTAGGTTGGGATAGTGCAAAGCCAAGCGGGCGATGAGTTCGGACCGGGTCATGGAGAGATTTTACCCGGCGGGCTGGGTTCAGTGTGACATGGGTGAGAGGGTGTGAGGAAGAGCATTAATCGCATCCATGGACGGCCATGACCAGCCGCTGAGACGAACCGAAAATCGTGCTCATGAATGGCCGGTCGCTCGCTCATTGCCGACCTACCGGATGGAAAAGCTGGTGGCTCTTGATCGGCCCTGTACTAAACCGCTGACGCGGTAGTGGTAGGCATGGCGCCAGAATCGGTGGATCGGATTTACAGGAATCTCCCATCGGAGAACGATGAAGTCGCTGCTTGCAGCACTTCACTCAATCCCGATAAGG
>JBAWGM010000396.1:0-3271 GCA_049592895.1 Thiobacillaceae bacterium
GTCATGCGCTCCAGCCACTGCTCAGGGGTTTGCGGGATGTTATGCGCGGCAGCCGGGTTGGGCTGAGGAGCCGGGCTGGCCTGGGTGCCATTGGCAAAAGCACCTTGGGCCATGAGGACTCCAACCGCGAGGGTGATCAATTTAAGTTTCATGGTGACTCTCCTGTAAAACAGATTAGGGAATGGTTATCTTTCTTCTTCCAATATTATAGTACCTCAATATCCGAATATGCCAATGAAGCAGAATATTGGAAAGCACTAATATTGTAATTAGCTGTTGCGCAAAAGCCAACCCAAACAGAAAAACTTTACGTTTATCTGAATTCCCGGGGTTGCTTGCAAACCGCTGAAAAGGCAATCAATAACAGTAGGTTATGCAATAAATGGAAAGCACGGACTCGCCAACCGCTGCAACTTATAATTAGGTCCATGGATCATCAGGTGGCCGATTACAACGTTCTGGTCGGTGCTCAGGGCTGGAAGCATGCCCACTGGCATCGTCATTTCTATCCCGACGACTTGCCTGAAGACTGGGAGTTGTCTTTTTACAACAGTCAATTTCGCTGCGTTTACTTGTCCAAATCTGCCTGGAGAGGTCGCTCAATTGCAGATGCCGAACTATGGCTCAAGGATACTCATTCCAACTTTCGATTCATTTTTGAGCGCCCTGATGGCGTGACCCAGCAGACTTCAGCAATCCTGAAAGCTATGGCAGGCCGCGCTTTTGTGGATGATGCAAACGACATTGGTCGGGAATTGCTCTGGTTTCCTCCGGAGCCCGATCTGCGTGTCCTGGGGCGTCGAATTGAAGAGACGGTGAGGCAGGGGAACACGCTTTATCTGCTGAATCGCGAGGCGCATCTGCCCTCCCTGGAAAGGGTCAGATCACTGGTGGAAGTCATGGGGTATTGAGCGATTGAAGTAAAATTCAGCAAAACCTAATAAAGGCTCAATGTGATTCACGACACCCTCGTACAGATCGAGAATGTCTGGTTTGGCTATGGCGCCCGGCCCGTTCTAAAGGGGATTGACCTGACCGCCCGGCGCGGTCAAGTCGTTGCCATCATGGGCAGCAGCGGCTGCGGCAAGACAACGCTATTGCGCCTGATTGGAGGTGAGCTTCGGCCTGACCAGGGAGTCGTCCGGGTGGCGGGCGAGGTGGTGAGTGAACTGGACCAGGCCAGCCTGTATCGCCTGCGCCGCAAGATGGGGATGCTGTTCCAGTTCGGCGCCTTGTTCACGGACATGTCGGTGTTCGACAACGTAGCGTTCCAACTGCGCGAACACACGGATTTGCCGGAGGACATCATTCGCGACCTGGTATTGATGAAGCTCAATGCCGTCGGACTTCGCGGCGCAGCCTACCTGATGCCCTCAGAGCTTTCCGGCGGCATGGCGCGGCGTGTCGCACTGGCACGTGCGATCGCGCTGGATCCCATGCTGATCATGTATGACGAACCGTTTGCCGGCTTGGACCCGATTTCCCTGGGCGTTGCCGGCGAACTGATCCGCCGGCTCACCGATACGCTGGGTTTGACCTCTCTGGTGGTAACCCATGACGTGCAGGAGTCACTGAAGATCGTGGACTACGTTTATTTCGTATCGGAGGGCGTGGTGGAAGCGCAGGGTACGGCAGCCGAAATCCGCTCGTCGGGGCTGCCTTACGTGCACCAGTTTGTGCATGGCGAACCCGATGGGCCAGTGCCTTTCCACTACCCCGCCCAAGCCTATGCCGAAGATCTAAAACTGGGGGTTGCCCATGTATAAGTTACTGTATGCCGGGATTTCCGGCCTCGGCCGTCAGACCGTCGATGGGATCTGGCGCATTGGTTACGCAGCCCGCTTCTTCGTTGCCATCCTTCTGCACTCGAGCACTGCCCTGAGCCGCTTTGGATTGACCATCCGGGAAATCTATTTCTCCGGCGTGCTGTCGCTCATCATCATTGTGGTGTCGGGCCTGTTTGTGGGCATGGTGCTGGGCTTGCAGGGCTATGAAACCCTGCAGACCTACGGATCGGAGGAAGCCTTGGGTGTCCTGGTGGCACTTTCCCTGGTGCGCGAGTTGGGGCCCGTCGTTGCGGCGCTGCTGTTTGCCAGCCGCGCCGGTTCTGCGATCACGGCGGAAATCGGCCTGATGAAGGCGACTGAACAGCTCACGGCCATGGAAATGATGGCGGTGGACCCGATCGCACGGGTGGTGGCGCCGCGTTTTTGGGCTGGGGTGATCTCCATGCCATTGCTGGCGGCCATGTTTTCGGCGATGGGAATCTTCGGCGGCTATCTGGTGGGGGTGGTGCTGATAGGTGTGGATGAGGGGAGCTTTTGGTCCCAGATGCAGGCGGCCGTGGATTTCAACCTGGACATCATGAATGGAATCATCAAGAGCCTGGTATTTGGCGTAGCCGTGACGGCTATCGCCCTGTTTGAGGGCTATGATGCCCCGCCCACCGCCGAAGGCGTGTCGGGAGCGACGACACGCACGGTGGTAACCTCCAGTCTGGCCATCCTCGCGCTGGATTTCATGCTGACTGCCTTCATGTTTCGAGGATTGAAATGAACCGGGTGTTACTGGATTTCTGGGTGGGCTTGTTCGTCATTGCCGCCATTGGCGCCCTGATGTTTCTTGCCCTCAAGGTTGGCAGCATGAATACCATTAGCGGTGCTGACACTTACCAGGTTTACGCGTATTTTGAGAACATCGGCGGCCTCAAGCCGCGGGCACCGGTGAAAAGCGCCGGCGTGGTAGTGGGGCGGGTTGCCGACATCGGATTTGACGGCGCAAATTATGAAGCCAAGGTGACGCTGAAGATGGACAAACGCTATCAGTTTCCCAAGGACACTTCCGCATCCATCATGACTTCCGGCCTGTTGGGCGAGCAATACATTGGGCTGCAACCCGGCGGCGATAGCGTAAAATTAAAAAATGGCGACAAAATCCAGATTACCCAATCGGCGGTCGTGCTGGAGAATCTGATTGGGCAGTTCCTGTACGGCAAGGCTCAAAACGGAGCAACTAATGAACCTCAATAGAATCGCAGTGGCATGTATCGCGGCTGGCTTCAGCATCCAACCCGTCAGTGCCCTCGCACTGACGGTTAATGTGCAACAGGCGGTAGAAATGAGCTTGGCCGCCGATCCGCGCATCAAGGAGCGGGAGCAAGTGGTGCAGTCTGCCCGTGGATTGCTGGATGAAGCCAAGGCCAATATGGGCTGGCGGGTAAGCGCCAATGCATTTCTTGGACTCGCGCCCAAAGTGGATGGCGGTTTCTTCC
>JBAWGM010000397.1:0-1750 GCA_049592895.1 Thiobacillaceae bacterium
ACTCAAACTCGAGCGGGGGAACCCGGCAATGCGCCAGTGCGTCCAATTCGTTGTTGACTTTCATCAGGGCCACTTCCGTATTGATCGCGCTGCCGGACCGAAGGGCGACAAACAGCGCGGTGAGAAAGGGCAGCAATTCCAGCACCAGCAGGCGCACAATCATTTCCGCAGCCAGATCGAACAGCCCTAGGCGGCGCGCCGTGTTGAGGGTAATGGTGGTCAGGACCCAGGAGATGATGAGGATAAAAGGCAAATAAACATACAGGGTCTGGACAGCCGTAAAGTAAACCTGTTTGATAACGGTATTGAAGGTGGCCCGGTTCCAGGTGGGCGGCGAGAGCAGGGCGCCCAGAACATCGACCCAGAACGCCCCGATATGCAAAAGGGTCCATGTCCACTGGCTGAATTTCAAACCAAGGGATTCAATGAATGCCAGCACAGACAGCCCTGCGTTATGACGATGCGGATATTATGCCCCGAGTTTTGAGGAGACTAGCGATGAAGCGAAGGTTTGTCAGATTATTCATTCTGTTGACAGCGGTCGTGTCCGGCTCTGTCCTGGCGGCAAGTCCCGGTTCGTTGATCCGGAACGAAACGATCAGGAGCCAGCCCAGTTCGAGCGCGGGATCGCTGGGCAGCGTCGCCAAGGGTACCGCGGTGGAAATCACCGGCCGGCAGGGCGGCTGGGTGCAGGTGCAAAGCGGCAAGACTCGCGGCTGGGTGAGGTTGCTGAGCGTCAGGGCCGGCAGCGGCGGCGCGGCAGGTGCCGGTCTGGGGGATGTGGTGGGAATTGCGACCAACAAGTCTGACCCATCCCGCGTGGTTGCGGTGGCGGGCGTGCGCGGCCTGTCGGAGGAAGACCTCAAGAAGGCGGCGTTCAATCCCACCGAACTCGCCAAACTGGAATCGCTCGGTGTGACCACGGCGCAGGCCAATGCCTTCGCTGCGAAGTCTGGACTCAAGACCGTCAGCGTGGCGGAATTGCCCAAGCCACAGAGCGAAAACAGCAATGGAGGGATGAACTGATGAAACGTTTTGCCCTGACACTTGCGCTGGCGGCGCTTGCTTCCACGCCTGCTCATGCCTTCAAACTGAAGGATCTGTTCAACCAGCCATCGAACGGTCAGAGTCAGAGCCAGGCCCAGCCCCAGGCCGGAACCGCCAAAAATCAGCCCGATTATCTGGGCCTGACCAAGACTCTGTTCGGCAACACTTCCACCCAGGATGAAATCCGCATTGGCCGGCAGATTGCAGGCAACCTGCTCGGGGCCATGCCCCTGGTCAAGGATGATGAATTGCAGCGTTATGTAAATGTAGTCGGACGCTGGGTGGCGGAGCAGTCCGGACGCAATGACATCCGCTGGTATTTCGGCGTGCTCGACAGCGACGACATCAACGCCTTCGCCGCGCCAGGAGGTTATGTATTTGTCACCAAGGGCCTGTATCGGCGGCTCGGCAACGAAGCTGAACTCGCGGGGGTGCTGGGCCACGAGATCGCCCACATCACCCACAAGGACCATCTAAGGCTGCTCAAGCAGACCACCTTGATCAGCACCTTGGGGCAGGCGGTCGGTGAGAATTTCAAAGGCAGCGATCAGGCGGTGCAGAACCTGATCGGCAACGGCGCCGAAATCATGGCGCGAGGCCTGGACAAGGACACCGAACTTTCGGCCGATCGCACCGGCGTGGTGTTCGCCGCGCGCGCGGGCTACGATCCCTGGGGTCTGCCCACCGTGCTTCAGGACCTGAC
>JBAWGM010000398.1:0-16725 GCA_049592895.1 Thiobacillaceae bacterium
GCGCGCTGCCCGGCTTCGATCGCGCTGCGTCCACGGTGGAACTCCATGAGTCCCAGCTCGGCGAGTCGCGGGGTGATCATCACGTCCGCGGGTTCGCCGGCCAGCCTGCTGCGGGTGATCTGTACCTGCATGATGTTGATGCTGCTCGCCAGAACGTCCAGCATGGCGGGCGCGCGGTCAACCGCGTTGCGCTGCATGATGCCCAGTTGCGAGATGCTTGATTGAATCTGGGCCATAACGCTGTCGGTGTTCATTTCAGTCTCTTTCGGGATTTTGTTGCGCGGCGACCCGGCCGGCTTGCGCTTGAGGTGGCGGCCGATCAGGTCGGAATTCAGGTCGACCGCGATCACCCATTCCGCGCCCATCGCACGGCACAGGGAGACCGGAACCGGATTGACCAGGCCGCCGTCCACCAGCCATTTCCCGCCGAGCCGTGCGGGGGTGAACAGGCCGGGCAGCGCGATTGATGCGCGCACTGCATCCGACACGCGGCCGTCCTGGAGCCAGACCTCGCGGCCGCTCTGCAGGTCGGTGGCTACCGCAGCGAACGGCATCGGCAGCTTGGTGATCTGCCGGTCGACGAAGTGGCTGCGGAAAAGTCGATAAGCTTTTCACCCTTGATCAGGCCGCCGATGAGCGAGAAATCGAGGAAGCTGACCACGGTTTGCAGACTGAGGCTGCGTACCCACGCCTCAAGCCGGTCGAGGTCGCCATCCACATACGCCGCCCCGACAAACGCGCCAATCGAGGTGCCGCATACGACGTCCGGGTAGACGCCCGTCTGGTTCAAGGCCCGGATGACCCCGATGTGGGCCCAGCCGCGGGCAGAGCCTCCGCCCAGAGCAAGCCCGATTCGCGTGTTGCGCAGTTTCTTCATCGCTGGCCCCACAAACAGGGTTCAGGCCTGGGGTGCCGTCCGCATGCCGGACCCGCGATCGCCTGCAGCGCAGGGCATCGCGCGAGCCCCTGTCTGTCGGCGCGGAGTTCCCGGAGCGAGGCGGGGCAAAGGCCGGAAGTTTCCAGGCTAATAGAACACTTCTACCCGGAAGCCCGTGGCATTCACTTCGCGGGTATCCAGATGCAGGCTTAGCGGGGTTTCGCTTAGGGCAGGGATGCCGGCTGCCAGCATGTCCGGGCGATTAAGGTATTCGCTGGGGGCGAACACCCGCCGGGCCAGGGGTTTGTCCCTGGTATCGGTCAGGCTCAGCTGCAGCATCGGCCAAGCCTGCGCGTAGCCGGCCTGGTTGGCCAGCGTCAGGGTCAGCGTCAGGCGCTTGCTGTTGCCAGGCTCGGCCTGCAGGTCAGAGCCCAAAATCCTGATCTTCTCGACATCTTGCGGCAGGCCCAGTTCGCAGCCCAGGACATTGCAGACGGATGACAACAGAGGCCGCAGGCCCGGATGGTTGGCCACCAGCGGGTCGCGCAGAAAGTAGGCCAGTTGGCCCAGCAGCAGCAGGGCCAGCAGGGGCACAACCGCCCAGAGCCACCCCGTGCGACGACGCGCGGGCTCTGGCTCTGGCGCTGGAGCGGGCGAAGGCTCGATGAAAATCGGGCGCGACACCGTTGCAGCGGCGGGCGTGCGCGCCGTTTCTTCCTCGTCTTCTTCCTCGTCGTCGTATTCCAGTTCGACGGTCGCGTCGCCATAGGCCGTGGAATCAGGCGGTATCACCGGCAGCGGGCCGTAATCTTCCGAGACCTTGGCATCCGGATCCAGAATGATGATGGAAGGCAGATCGGAAGGATGTGTACCCTGCGCTTCGGCAGCGTCTTCGGCGATGCGTCGCTCCAGGCCTGGCAGGTGCGGCTCGGCGGGCGGGGCTTGCGGCTCGGGTTCAGAGGGGGTTGGGGCGGCGCCGGAGATTTCCGCGGAGGGTTCCGTGGCCGGAGGTGCTGCCGGCTCGGTTACGGCAGCGTCAACCGGAGCTTTCTGCTCTGGTTCAGGGGCGGTCAGGTACTCAACCTGCTCATCTTCGGACATACCGGCCACGGCATTGAAGGGCGCTGCGCACACGCCACACTGGGCCCAGCCGTCCGCCGCTGCCAACTGCTGTTCAGTGATGCGGAAGATCGTGTGACAACGCGAGCAAGTGGTGTGCAGACTCATCGCCTGCACCCCGCAAGCCGAGTCCAGCCCTCCTCCAGGGCGGGTGGGTCAAAATCGACCCAGGCCGAGTAAACCGCTTGCACCTCTTGCGCCTGACTGTCCAGGACACCGGACAGCACGATTTGTCCACCGGGCCGGACCAGGCCAGTCAAGAGAGGCGCCATGGCCTTGAGCGGGTTGGTCAGAATATTGGCCACGAGTATGTCTGCCTGCTGTTTGGGGGCATGGTTGGGAAGATAGAAGCCAGCTTCTACCTTGTTCTGTATCGCATTGCAACGGGCGGATTCAACTGCCTGCGGATCAATGTCCACCCCCCAGACTTTGCCTGCCCCCAGTTTGCTCGCGGCAATGGCCAGGATGCCGGAGCCGCAGCCGTAATCCAGCACCGATTCGCCCCCTTCGATGTGTTCGTCCAGCCAGCGCAGGCAAAGCCGGGTCGTCGGGTGGGAGCCGGTGCCGAAGGCCAGGCCAGGGTCGAGACGGATATTGAGCGCTGCAGGACAGGGCGTCTGATGCCAGGTCGGCACGATCCAAAGCCGCGGGGAGATGGATATGGGCTCGAACTGGGACTGGGTCAGCCGCACCCAGTCCTGCTCGGGCACTGCTTCACAATGGTAGGCAGGGACTTGCTTCAGGCCGGCGCGGTTGGCAGCGGCGGCGAGCAGGATGGCCGGGTCGGTCTGTTGCTCGATCAGGGCGATGGCAGTGCAGCTTTCCCACAGGCCCGCATCCGGGTGATCCGGTTCGCCGAACAGGGGCGATTCATCCACTGTGCCGGCGGCGGCATCCTCCAGCGACACAGACAGCGCCCCCAGTTCCATCAGGGCGTCGGCCAGGGCCTCGGCGCCTTTGGCATTGATCGTGATGCGTAGGGATTGCCAGGGCATGGATCACTTATTCAGGGATGCCCGCTCTTGCTTCCTTGTCCATCGCCAGTTTCTTCTCCAGGTAATGGATGCTGGTGCCGCCTTGCATGAAGGCCGCGTCGTTCATCAGTTCTTGGTGCAGGGCAATGTTGGTATGGATGCCGTCGACGATCATTTCCATCAGCGCGCAGCGCATACGAGCCAGGGCCTGGTCGCGCGTGATGCCGTAGGCCAGCACCTTGGCGATCATGGAATCGTAGTGCGGCGGTACGTAATAGCCGGCGTAGACGTGGGAGTCGACGCGGATGCCAGGGCCGCCCGGGGGATGCCAGGCGCTTAGCCGGCCGGGCGATGGCACGAAGGTGTAAGGATGCTCGGCATTGATGCGGCATTCGATGGCGTGGCCCTTGAGCTGGATGTCCTTCTGCTGGTAGCGGAGTCTTTCACCGGCGGCGATATGGATCTGTTCCTGCACGATGTCCACGCCAGTGACCAGTTCCGTCACCGGGTGTTCGACTTGCACCCGAGTGTTCATCTCAATGAAATAGAACTCGTCGTTTTCGTACAGGAATTCAAAGGTACCCGCGCCACGATAGCTGATCTTGCGGCATGCTTCGGCGCAGCGTTCACCGATCTTTTGGCGTAGCTTGGGATCGAGACCAGGGGCCGGGGATTCCTCGATGATTTTCTGGTGACGGCGTTGCATGGAGCAGTCGCGCTCGCCCAGATGGATCGCGTTGCCATGTTCGTCGGCCAGAACCTGGAACTCGATGTGGCGGGGATTCTGCAGGTACTTCTCCAGGTACACGGTGGGATTGTCGAACGCCGCCTGCGCCTCGGCCTGGGTCATCTGCACCGCCGCGAGCAGGGCGCTTTCCACGTGCACCACCCGCATGCCGCGCCCGCCGCCGCCGCCCGCTGCCTTGATCAGGACCGGAAAGCCCACCTCACGGGAGATGCGCAGAATTTCCTCCGGATCATCGGGCAATGCGCCCTCGGAGCCGGGCACGCAAGGCACCTTGGCCGCCTTCATGGCGCCCTTGGCCGCCACCTTGTCGCCCATCAGGCGGATGGAATCGGCGCGCGGGCCGATGAAGACAAAGCCGGATGACTCCACCCGCTCGGCAAAATCGGCATTCTCTGACAGGAAGCCGTAACCGGGATGGATGGCTTCCGCGTCGGTGACCTCGGCCGCTGCGATGATGGCAGGAATATTCAGGTAGGACAGGCTGGAGGGCGCCGGGCCGATGCAGACCGATTCATCAGATAGCTTCACATACTTGGCATCGCGGTCAGCTTCGGAGTGAACCGCAACCGTCTTGATCCCCAGCTCGTGGCACGCCCGCAGGATGCGGAGGGCGATTTCCCCGCGGTTGGCGATAAGGACCTTTTCGAACATTGATAACCCTAGGGTTGGCCGCTAAGTATGCAAAGACCTTAGTTGAAACTCCGCGGTAACGATTAATAATCAGCCAATAATAAATAGCGGTTCACCGTACTCAACCGGCTGGCCGTTTTCGATCAGAATCGCCTTGATCACACCGCCCTGGTCTGCCTCAATTTCATTGAGTAGCTTCATGGCTTCGATGATGCACAGGGTATCGCCGGGAGAAACTGTCTGGCCCATTTCGACGAAGGCCTTTGCGCCTGGCGAAGCGGAGCGGTAAAAACTGCCTACCATGGGCGAGCGCACCACGTGGCCCTCCGGCTCGGCCGGTGGGGCTTCGGCTTCCGGCGCGGCCGGCAGGGGAGCGACCGGAGCCTGGAACATATGCGCAGAGGGTCCCATCATCATGGCGCTGGCAAGGGCACCCTTGGAAATGCGGACTTTTTCCTCGCCTTCGGATATTTCCAGCTCCGTGATGCCGGACTCCTGCACCAGATCAATGAGTTTTTTCAGTTTTCTGAGATCCATCGTTCAAGACCTTCACATGTAAATGACGCAGCGCGAATTCCAGCGCCATCTCGTAGCCCTGGGCACCCAGCCCGGCGATAACACCGATGGCAAGGTCGGAAAAATAGGAATGGCGCCGGAACGCTTCCCGGCTGTGAACATTGGACAGATGCACTTCGACAAACGGAATGGCCGCCGCGGACAAGGCATCGCGCAACGCCACGCTGGTATGGGTGTACCCGGCCGGGTTGATTAGTATGAAGTCCACCGCGTCCCTGGCCGCCTGGTGAACTCGGTCGATCAGCGCCCCCTCATGGTTGCTCTGAAAGCACTCCACACTCACCCCGGACGCCGCACCACGGTCCTCCAGAGTTTGGTTGATGTCGTCGAGGTTTGACCAACCGTAATGCTGGGGCTCGCGTTTGCCGAGCAAATTCAAGTTCGGCCCATGCAAGACCAGGATGGTCTTGGGCAATTGCGGTGCCTTCCGGGCCAGTTTGCGGGGAGGGGGCTTTGTCGGCATAGCTGCAAGTTTGCAGCAAGTTACTGCAAATTGTCCAGATCTTGACGGAAAATCGGCTTTCCGCTACCCGTGCTAGAGATTGAAACGTGTTGACGCTTATAAGATATCAAGTGGATCAAGCTGAGGGCTTGGACGCTGGCCGTCGCCTTCCACAAACAACCGGTGCCACAGCGCCAACTGGAACAACTGCCACAAGACTCCCGCATGGGCACCTGTCTTGCGCTGGCGTTCAAACAAGGCCTTCAAGCCGGGAGCGGAGAACCATGTGCGGACGGCGGGGTTGGCCGGGAGCCGATGCTCCAATGCATCCAGCAGGGGTCCACGCATCCAGTCCCGAACCGGCACGGTGAAGCCTTTCTTGCGGCTCCAGAGATGCTCGGCCGGAAGCCGCCTTTCCGCCCAGCGGCGCAGGAATACCTTGCCGGTGCGGCGCCGAATCTTCCATTCCGCGGGCAAGGCCAGCCCGAATTCGATCACCCGGTGGTCGAGAAAGGGGACCCGCCCTTCCAGAGCCCAGGCCATCAGCATGCGGTCGGCCTTGACCAGGAGATCGTCGGGCAGCCAGGTGGCCATGTCCACCCACTGCATGCGCGCCAACGTCTGGTCCTGGCGCGGCGCATGAGCCCAGGCCTCGACAAAGGGCTGGCGCCAGGCAGACAGGGCCTGCTTCAATTCCGGCCCGCACAATTGGGGCAGCCCTGCCAGCATGCCACGGGTGCGAAACCCGCCGCCGCCCGGTGCGGTCAGACTGCGCAGCCAGCGCAGCGCGGCCGGGATGCGGTAGCGGCCATAACCAGCGAAGACCTCGTCGCCGCCTTCACCGGAGAATACGACCTTCAGTAGTTTGCCGGCCTCTTGCGCCAAGGCCAGCACTGGAAGGTTGGCGTAGTCCCCCATCAGTTCATCGGCTGCCCAAACCGAGAGAGGAAGCTGTCTAAGCAGATCATCTTCAGTTAGCCGCAGGGCGGTGTGACGGGCGCCGAACTGGCGCGCGACGGAGGCGGCAGCATCCAGTTCGTCATGCACCGAAGACCCGGGGAAGCCCACACTGAAGGTTTGCAGCGGCGCTTCCTGGTGGTGGGTCAGCAGGGCCAGCAGGGTGGAGGAATCGACGCCTCCGGACAAGAACAGGCCAAAAGGAACGTCGGCCCGGCTGTGCTCCACCATGACTTGGGTCATCAGTTCATCGAAGGCATCGAGTGCTGCCTCAAAATTCCCGGGCAAAGCGGGCAGGCGCGGCGCCCAGTATCGGCGGCGCGTTTCAATGCCAGTTGGGCCGACGCAGACTACTTCAGCCGGGAGAACGCGCTCGTAGCCTGCGGCCAGAATCTCATTGCCTGCTGCAAAACCGGACTGAATTATCCGACCCAAGGCGACGGGATTGATTTCAGGCTGGCCCAGGACCCGATAGAGAGCTTTCAATTCGGATGCAAACCATACTCCGTTGGTTGTTGACCGAATAAACAGGGGCTTGATACCCAATCGGTCGCGACCGAGCAGGACTTTGTCGGTATTCATGTCATGCAATGCGAAGGCGAACATGCCGCGCACACGTTCCAGGAAGGCATTGCCGTATTGCTCGTAGGCATGGAGGAGGATTTCGCAGTCCGAGCCGGTGGCGAAGCGGTGGCCGAGAGCGATCAGTTCCTGGCGCAATTCCACGTGGTTGTAGATTTCTCCATTAGCCACCAGGGCCAAGGAGCGGCTCTCATTGAACAGGGGTTGGGCGCCAGTGTTCAGGTCGATGATGGACAGGCGGGTGTGGGCCAGCAAGACCGTGCCGGCCTGGTGAAGTCCCGAGCCGTCTGGGCCGCGGTGCGCCAGGGCATCAACCAGCAGCGGACCCGCGGAGGCCGCCGGAGGCGAGCGCAGGAAGTGGCCGGCTATCCCGCACATGGTTTCGTCATGCTTTAGGGCATGAAATTAGCATTAGGGCGCCCAATTCAGGATCGGTGCACGAGCGGCAGAAGGATGCTGCGCAGTTGCTTGACGCTCAAACCGCCTACGTGTTGCGCGACGAGCCTGCCGCTGCTGTCGAGCACCACGGTGAACGGCAGCGCGCCGCCCTCATCCCCCAGTTGGCGCTGCAATTCCAGGGCGCGGTCGTCACCGATCAACACGGGATAATTCACCCCGAGTTCGCGTGCGAAGGCATTCACCTTGGCGCTTTGATCAATGGCAATGCCGACAAACTGCACCCCCTGGTCGGCGAATTCCCGGTGCAGCCGGATGAAACCGGGAATCTCCTCCCGGCAGGGGGTGCACCAGGTGGCCCAGAAGTTCACCACCAGCACTTTGCCGCGCCATTGCGACAGCGACTGGCGCTGGCCGCTCAGATCTGAAAACGCGGCAGCCAGCATCCTGTCGCCGCCCGCGACAACCTGAGGACCGGGTTCGTGCAGGCGACTCGATATCAGCATTCCCCCGGCCAGCGCCACTGCGGCAGCCAGCCCGATCAGCAGGCGATGAGCTCGCACTTGAACGCCTGGTCGATGCTGTCGAGAAATTTATCCCTTGGCTCGTAGCCGATTACCTTGTAGCCCGACTGCACGCCTGCGGGATTCCAGAAAATGATTCCGGGCGGCCCAAACAGGCCAAAGCGATTGAGCAGGGCTTTGTCCTCTTCGCTGGTGCCGGTGACATCGGCCTGCAGCAACACGGCCGTATTCAGACGCTCCTGAACTTTGGGGTCGCTGAAGGTAAATCTCTCCATTTCCTTGCATGACACGCACCAGTCCGCGTAGAAATCCAGCATTACCGCCTTGCCTGCGGCTTTTGCCTGGTTGAGCCTGGCATCAAGCTCGGCGACGGATTTCACCTTGTCGAATTTGATCTGGGGCGCTTCAGATCCGGTCGTCGCGGAAGTCCCGGCCGCCAGCCCGCCCTTATATACGGCCAGCGGCTGGAGTACATCACGGCTTCCACCCAGAGCCCCCAGCACCAGGGACAGCCCTGCGATCAGCGCCACCACGCCGACCCCTTTCCACAGCCGTTTCCAGCCGGACGCGTGGGGCGGCAGTGAATCCAGCGCATGCAAATAGACCGCGGAGATTATTAAGAGGGCCGCCCACAACAACATGCCGACCCAATTGGGGATGAGGGGGGAAATCAGCCAGATCGCTACCCCCAACATCAACACGCCGAAGAAAGCCGTCACCCCGTTCATCCAGACCCCTGCCTTGGGTAGCAGGGCGCCGGCAGACAAACCGACTGCCAGCAAGGGCATGCCCATGCCCAGCGCCAAAGTGAACAGTGCCCAGCCCCCCAGCACCATGTTGCCGGTTTTGGCGATATACGCCAGTGCCCCAGCCAGTGGCGGCGCCACGCAAGGTCCCAGGATCAGTGCGGACAGGGCTCCCATGCCAAATACCCCGGTCAGGTGACCGCCATGAAGCTTGTTGCTGGCTTCGGTCAGTTTGTTTTGCAGCGCTGAGGGGAGTTGCAGCTCGAAGAAGCCGAACATGGAAAGCGCAAGGGCGACAAATATGGCGGCGCCGATGCCCAGCGCGAACGGGTTTTGCAGGGCGTTGGAAATCAGGGTGCCGGATTCGGCCGCTGCCACCCCGGCGACGGCATAGGTCACTGCCATGCCCAGGACATAGCCCAGCGCAAGGACAAAGCCCTTTGTCTTGGTCACGTGTTGTTGCCCGACGATGATGCCCGACAGGATGGGAATCATCGGAAACACGCAGGGGGTGAGGGACAACAACAAGCCGTAGCCAAAGAATGCGGCCATCACCGTCCAGAAACCGCCACCTTTGAGCACCTGCTCGATCCGGTTCAGATCCGAGCCCGAGCCTGGCGGAGGGGGTGGCGCAGCTTTGACTTCCGGCCCAATGGATGTCCCGGCCATAGCAGCGGGAACCGAAACCCCGCCCAATAGAAAGGTCTGCGTAATGGGGGAATAGCAGATTCCGGCCTTTTCGTTGCAGCCCTGGTAGGTGGCGGCCACGTCCAGCGCCTCGCCCGCGACCAGCGCCCGGCTCAAGTGGACCTGGGCCGCGAAGGAGTGGTGATACACCTCTACCTTGCCGAGAGTCGGGTCATCCTTCATGTCGCCTGGCGGGCTGTCGACGCGATCAACGCTGACACCCGGCGGGGCCTTGAGCGAGAATTTGAGGCGGTCGCGATAGAGGTAGCAGCATGGGTCCACGCTGTAACGAACGACAAACATCTGCGTGTCGCTGAGTCCGGCTTCCGCCTTGAAGGCCTTCTCCGGCGGCAGGATATCCATGGGGCCGGTGGCATCTTCGGTCATGTTTCGCAAGCCTTCCAGGGCCGCGCGCGACTGAACGACAGGGGCGGCGGGGGTAGCAGCCTCCAGCGCTGCCGTGTCTTGGCTTGGCTCAGGGGCAGAGCCGGCGGTCGGCCCTGGGGCTTCCAGGGCAGCGAGTTTCAGGCTGGCGGTTTGTGTGATCGGCGTATAACACAGGCCCGCATCGGCACAACCCTGATAGGTCGCTTTGAGTATGACAGGGAGCGCCCCGCCGGCCTTGCGCTCCACCGGCAATTTGATGACGATTTCCTTGCGGTGAACTTCGACATCGCCAAAGGTGTCATCCTTCTTCAGAGTTCCGGCGGGAATGACCGGTCGACCGAGTTTCGCGCCCTGCAGGTCGAACTTGAATTTCTTGTGATACAGGTAATAGCCGTCGGCGATCTGCCACCGGGCTTCCAGAGTCTGGCTATCTACTGCCTTGGCGGAAAACCTGAACGCCTCATCCGGATCGAGAAAATCATCGGACCGGGCCGGCAGCGTAGCCAGACCAAGCAGAGCGAAGGCAAATTGCAACAACATTTTCATGGGACGGGCTTCTCGAAGGATGCATTCTTTCTTGTTTCGGTTTCTCGGATTATCCAGTGCAGATAATCAGGCAGGCCCTTCTCAATTGAGATAGCCAGGATTTCCGGAAGTTCGTAAGGATGGCATTCCCTGAGGCGTTCCTCAAGCCTGGGGTAGGCCTCTCGGCTGGTTTTGATCAATAAGGGAATCTCGCTCGCGGTTTCTACTGCGTCCTGCCAACGGTACACGGAGGTGCAGGGGGAGAGCACGCTGACACAGGCGGCAAGCCGCGCTTCAACAAGTATCCGGGCGGTCTGTTCCGCGCTGGCCGGGTCGGGTAGAGTAGTCATGACAAGCAGGGTTTGCGATTCCATGACGAGATTGTAATTCCTGGGTTATTAAATGTGATCGGGTTGAAGGTGCCGGTGCGGCGGAATAATGCCTTAACTGAACGCGGGGAAATGCTTATGCCACTTTGGCCAATTGCGCTGTTACTGCTGGGTTTCCCGGTGCTGGAAGCTTACGTCCTGTTCAAACTGGCGGGTTTGTATGGCTGGTGGGTGCTGGTCTGGCTGCTCGCCTCTGCGGCCTTGGGCGTGGCGTTGATCCGGCTCGAGCGGGCCTTGTGGGGCACCAGGGTGCTGATCAGCCTGCGCGACGGGACGTCCCCGATATCCGCGCTGTTTGCCAGTGGGCGCATGTTTCTGGCCGCCGGACTGCTGATTTTTCCCGGCGTGATTTCCGACGCCCTTGCGCTGCTCCTGCTGCTGTTTCCCGGCACCTGGCGGCGCCCCCAATCCTTGGCCCCTAAAGCGGCTAATGACGACCTGATCGAGGGCGAGTTTCGGCGCGAGACCGACCCATGGCTTCCAGAGCAGCCGCCACATCAGGATAAGTAAGCCGGACTTTCAACTCCTTCTTGAGTCGGGTGTTATCGAGTCTGCGGGATTCATTGAGGAAGGACAGCAGGGCGGGGGACAAGACCGTCTGGGCCTCGACTCGTGAAATGCGTGGACAGCGGGGCAGGTTGAAATGATCGGCCACCAAGTCGAAGTAATCGCCCATTTTCTTTTCGCCGCCATCCGCCGCGTGATAGATCCGATTGGGGCGGCCACGAAACAGCGCCAGCCAGACGATCTTGGCCAGGTCGTCGGCATGGATATGATTGGTGTAGCTGTCTTCTTCCGCGCGCACCGCCGGAGTGCCCTTTTGTATGCGGTCAAGCGGCAGGCGGTCTTGGGCGTAAATGCCGGGCGCCCGCAGGATGCTTAGCTGGATGCCATGACGCGCAGCAAATCTGCGCAACTGGCGTTCGGCATCCACCCGGCGCCGGGCGCGAGGATTGCTTGCCGCAGACGGGCGAGTCTCGGCGACCCGTTCACCATTGCAGTCTCCGTACACGCCGCTGGTGCTGATGTAGACCAGACGCCGTGGTAGACTGCCCCCCTTTGCCAGAGCGGCGATCAGACGCCGGGTGCGCGGATCGCCGCCGCCGTCTCCTGGCGGCGGGCCCAGATGGAGTACCCACGGCGCCAGGCCGGACAGGCGGTTCAGACTGGTACGTTGGTCCAGGTCGCCGCACACGGGCGTAATGCCTCGGGTCCGCAGGCGTCGGGCCGATTCGTCGCTACGCGCCAGCCCGCGGATCTGAACCGGGCTGTGTCCTTGGGCTACCCGCGCGCCAATATCGCCGCAGCCCACAATCAAGAGTTTGTTTTTGCTCATGTCAGAATTCTAAGCCATGCCCTACCAGGTGACGATTCAACCCAGCGGCCACCGTTTCAGTGTCAACGAGGATGAAACCATACTGACTGCCGCCTTGCGTGAAGGATTCGCCCTGCCCTATGGTTGCCGCAACGGCGCCTGCGGTTCTTGCAAGGGCAGGCTGCTGGAGGGACGGGTGGACTATGGCAAATATCAGGAGACTGCGCTCAAGCCGGAAGAAAAGACCGCAGGTAGGGTCTTGTTCTGTGTGGGCAAGGCACTCACCGACCTGGTGATCGAAGCCAGGGAAATTTCCGCCGCGAAGGATATTGCCGCCAAGACCCTGCCGAGCCGGGTGCAGAAGATGGAGCAGCGGGCAGCCGACGTGATGGTGCTGAAACTGAAACTTCCCGCCAACGAGCGCCTGCAGTTTCTCGCCGGGCAGTATCTTGATTTCCTGCTCAAGGACGGCAAGCGGCGCAGCTATTCCATCGCCAATCCGCCGCATGCCGATGAATTGATCGAATTGCATTTGCGCCATGTGCCCGGCGGGCTGTTCACGGATCACGTCTTTTCCGCCATGAAGGAAAAGGACATTCTGCGCATCAATGGTCCGCTTGGCAGCTTCTTCATCCGCGAGGACTCGGACAAGCCGATGATCTTCGTCGCGGGAGGCACCGGCTTTGGCCCGATCAAGGCCATGCTTGAGCACTTGTTCGAGGAAAAATCGCCGCGCCGGATGGTGCTTTACTGGGGCGCACGCAGCCTGAAGGACTTGTACATGGCCGAACTGCCGGCCCGCTGGCAGCAGGATCACGCCAATTTCAGCTTTATTCCGGTTCTGTCCGAACCCAAAGCGGAAGACTGCTGGAATGGCCGCATCGGCTATGTTCACCAGGCCGTGTTGGAAGACGTTGCGGACCTGTCAGGCTGTCAGGTCTATGCCTGCGGCGCGCCTATCATGGTCGATTCCGCGCGCGAAAGCTTTACCCGGTGCGGCTTGCCTGCAGACGAATTCTTCGCTGATTCCTTCGTCTACGCGGCGGATGTCGCGCCATTACCTTGAATGCGATTTGTCGCCGGCCCTGCCGCTTATCGAGGGCCTTTGTCGGTCCGGCACAGTTCCAGCGCCTGCCGGTAATGACTGCAAGCGTCGCTGGTCTTTCCCGCCTTTTGACTGATTTCAGCCATGGCCAGATGGGCTTCGGTCGTTGGCGAGAGCGCCAGGCTGGCTTCCAGATAGCTCTGCGCCTTGCCCCACAGGGCCTCCCGCGCACACAGCTGCGCCAGAGCCAGCAGCAACGCGGCATCGCGCGGCCTGTCTCTGAGCCAGGCTTCCGCCTTTTCGATCTGTTTCAGAGGCTGGCTGCCGCTTTGCGCATAGAGTGACAGTAGTTCTTCCTGCCATTCCGCAGCCAGGGACTTTTCCAGCAGTTCGCGCGCGGCATCGCTGTCACCCGAGCGCATGACCGCATCTGCCGCTGCCAGGATGCTGGGCAGATAGGTCTTGTCCTCGGGTGAGAGTTTCTTCCAGAACGCCTGCAGGGCGAACACGTCGCCGGATTTGCGCCGGATGATTTCGAGCTGGGCACGGCGCCGGGTCTGGGCGGCCGTGGTTTGATCCAGGGCGTTGGCCTTACTGAGTTGCTCGACCAGCCGCAACGTCTCTTCCCATTGGCCGAGCATCTGCCGGGCGCGCAACTCCAGCCGGATGAGGGCGGTGTGATTAGGGGCGAGGGCGCGGCCCCGGTTAATGGCCGTCAGGGCGGCGGAAGCATCCCGCTCCTTGAGCCGAGTCTCCGCTTCAAACAGGTAAGCCGCCAAAGCCGTCTTGCCTTGGGCGGCCTGGGCCAGATAGGTGTCGCGTTTCGCTGTGGCACGAATCTCGTGGGCGGCGCGCGCGGCAATAACGCGCGCCAGGCCGGTTTGTTTGTCGTTGCCGGAATAGCCGGCGGCAAGTTTCTCAGCATCCTGATTGCGCCCTTCCAGGTAAGCCTGAAACGCATCTTCCAATTCGAGGTAAGCCTGCTCGCGGCGGATCTTTTCCCGATGGGCGCGTACCGAATCCGGCAGCGCCAGAGTAGTGACCGTCAACCGCGTGAGCCAGTAGGCCAGGAGTCCCAGCACTGCCAGCAGGATCACCAGAGTTATGAAAGACAATTCGATGCGCCACGGCGGGAAAACCAGTACCGCATAACCTGGGTCGTAACGACCCGCCAGAGCCAGTCCAACCGCCGCGATAGCCAGAATCAATAGAGTCAGCAGCCAGCGCATTTACTGGATCTGTCGGAGTTGCTGGAGCGTGGCGAGGCTGGCATCCAGGCCGGGCAGCGGGGGGGACACGTTCAGGCGCGACAGCTTCGCCAATTCCTGGCGGGCTGTGGAAACACCGTCGTCGTGCAGATTGAAGTAGCGGGCAAGCAATTTTTCCGCCTCCGTCAGGTCAGTGACATAGTTGGTCTGGTCCCGGTTGAGCAGGGACAGTCGCGCGGAGAGCAGACGCAGTTTGAGATTCTGCCGAAGAAAGAATTCCTGCTCCGGCACCAGCAGCGCCGGTTCACCCTGATTCAGCCGGCGTATCTGAACGATGCTTTTGAGTTCGCTGAGCAGGTCTTGGCCAAAGCCATGCAGCCTGTTCGAGACGGTCGGCCTGGGCTGCCTGACGGTCGCCTGGCTGACCAAAGGCCAGCCATCGACGCTCGCCACCAGGTTATTGAAGCGGATGGACAGGCCGGTGTAATCGATCTGGGGGACGCCGCGCAACTGGGCCAGATCTTTCGCGATGGCGGCCCTGAGGCGGGCAAATTGCGGCAGGTCCTTGCGTGCCAGCCTGGAATCGGCGGTTTCCAGCGCCAGTATGGCGGCCTTGACGTTGCCGGCCAGTTGCAACTGCTGGCTGGCGGTGAGCAGGATGCGTTCGATTTCCGCCAGCGCCCACTGGTCGCGGTCACGGGACAGTTCCTTGTATAAGGCATCGATGGCGAGTTGCTGTTCCCTGGAGTCGGATACCTGGGTCTCCAGGTCGGTCAGGCGCTGGTTGAACTGCTTGGCGGATTCTTCGGTGTTATGCGTTACCAGGCTGTCTTCCTTGATGCTGGTCTGGAATTCCGCCAGTTTCTGCGACAGGTCAGCGCGCACGTCTTTGACCGCATCGCGGGCGACCAGAATTCCCGACATCACCAGTACGATGGCCAGGATGGCGAGGACAAGCGCCCAGTTGATGACACGGGGAGAGGGTATGGAGGGGTTCGGGTCGCTCATGAGGGTTTGGTCAGGTAGGCAATGATACCTTGCAGCAAGCCTTCGTCTCCGCCCTGCGCGACAATCAGCCGGGTCAGACCAAGCTTGCGTCCGGCCTGTTCAATCCTGGGGTGGGTGACAAAAACGGGCGTGGCCTTGAGCCAGGAAGCACCTTGCTCCCCGACCATTTCGCGCAGATTCTCAAGGCTCTCGGCGCTGGCGACCACCAGGGCCTGGATTTCGTTGCGTGCCCCGCGCTCCAGCAATTCGGTCGCTGGCATGTCCGGACGCACGCGCTGGTAGCATTCGGCGTAATCGACCTTCGCGCCCCGTTCTCTGAGGGTTTGCGCCAACAGTTCCCGACCGCCCGTACCGCGAAAGATCACTACTCGCTTACCGCTGATCTGCTGCATTTCGGGCAAGTTGAGCAGGGCTTCACTGTCAAACCGGCTGGTGGGCGCGAGCACCCTATCCACGCCACGTTGCTTCAATTCGCGTGCGCTGCCCTGGCCAACGGCAGCAATTTGCAGTTTGGGCGGCAACTTGCGGCGGCTGGAGATGAGCGCCATTGCCCGAGCCACGGCAGTGGGACTTATGAAAATGGCCAAATTGTAGTCGTCGAGCCGGTCGATCAATGCGTGGACTGCAGAGGCGTCCGCCACTTCACGGATTTCAATGGCCGGGAAAACCAGCGCTTCGCCCCCGGCCCGGCGGATCAATCCGGCCAAATGAGCGGCCTGTTCCTTGGGCCGGGTGATGACGATGGTCTTGCCGTGCAGCGGAGCTGGATTCATGTCCCGGCCAGAGCCGACAGGATGGCGCCGGCCCCCTGGGCGAGGAGCTTTTCCGCCAGGGCATCTCCGAGGGTTTCCGGATCGGACGGATCGCCTAGCACTTGATCGTCGACAATGGATTGTCCGTCGGGACTGGCGACGAAACCTGTCAGGAGAAGCCGGCCCTCCTCAAGCACCCCATGGGCGCCAAGCGGGACCTGGCAACTGCCCCCCAGCCGACGGCTGACCTGACGTTCGGCACGCACGCAGGCAGCGGTGTTGGCATGGTTGAGGGGAGCCAGCAGGGGTAGAAGATCGTTGCGTCCGGCGCGGATTTCTATACCCAGCGCGCCTTGGCCCACGGCGGGAATGCTGTCTTCCACCGACAGATAGGCGGTGATGCGATCTTGCAGCCCCAGTCGAATGAGCCCGGCTGCGGCCAGAATGATGGCGTCATACTGGTGTTCATCCAGTTTTCTCAGGCGGGTGCCCACGTTGCCGCGCAGGGGCCGGATGTCCAGGTGGGGATAACGGGCCCGCAGTTGGGACTCCCTGCGCAGGCTGGACGTGCCGACCACGGCGCCCGGGGGAAGTTCGGACAACAGGTGGTAGTGGTGGGCGACAAAGGCGTCCCGAGGATCCTCCCGCTCGCCGACGACGGGCAGGACAAAGCCTTCCGGCAGATGCATAGGCACGTCCTTCATCGAATGCACCGCCAGGTCGGCGCGACCTTCCTGCAGGGCCTGCTCCAGTTCCTTTACGAACAGGCCCTTGCCGCCAATCTTGTTGAGGGTCACATCGAGTATCTGGTCGCCCTGGGTGGTCATGCCCAGGATGG
>JBAWGM010000399.1:0-1603 GCA_049592895.1 Thiobacillaceae bacterium
CAGCGACGGATCGCCATAACCCTTGAGATAGAGATTGCCGCTGAGAACGCCCTCCTCAATGGGGCCGTCGACATAGACCTCGGTTCTCCAGGTATAGGCCGGGCCCAGCAGGTCCAACCCCGCATAGGTGGTCAGCAACTTCATCACCGACGCCGGATTGAAACTAGACTGGGCTTTGTGCAAAAGCAGGGGTTCGGGTTGTCCGACCGCCCACACCACCACCCCAACATGGGCAGGAGAAATCCCGGCAGTCTTGAGCGCGGCGACGACCGGATGCGGCAACCCCATGCTCGGCTCTGCCTTCGCCGACATGGGCAGGAGCGCGAGCAGGAGAAGGAAACGGGCCAGAATCATGGCGGGATTATAAGGGCTGCAATGTTTGATCTTTCTGAGCCAGCCACGACGCCTATGGAGCATGTCGCCAAACCTGCAAGGCCTCCACGTGACGCGCTCACTCCCAGCTGTAGCCCGCTTCACGCTGGCTTCTCAACCCGAGCACGAACACGGTATCCACTTGTGACACGTATCGATACAGGGCGACATCGCCGTGCGAGCCGCGGCCGATCACCAGTTCCCATTTTCCGTTCTGTGCCGGCCGACCGACGAGGGGACTGTGCTCCAGTATCGATATGGCCTGAATGATCTCCGTGATGCGCGCGGCAAGGTCTTCGACCTCGTATTCGGCCAGGTGGTCAAGAATGCGATCGAAATTGTCTTGAACCTCCGGCGCCAACTCAACGCGCGACATCCTCAGCGCGCGAGTTTTCGGGGTTTGGGACGCTTGGTCCGTTTGCCGGCCAGGCGGTCTTCCAGGTAACCGCGCATCGCATCCCACGATATCGCCTTGCCAGAAGCAACAATCTGGGCATAGCGGCGCTCCGCCTCCGCATCAAAATCCGCCCGCCGCTCGTCCTGCTCAGCTTTTTCCGCGATGGCTTGCAGGATGAAATTGTGCGATGTGACACCCGCGCGCTCCGCCGCGGCGGCAACCCGGGCCTTGAGGTCTTCGGGCAATCGAATCGTGGTGGTGGACATTGGGGAACTCCTTTTGCGATGGTCTTAATGTAGCACAGCCGTGCTACATTCGGCCCTTTCCTCAGCGTCCCGCTGCAACATTGGCGAGCAGCTATGCGCCGAGATCAGATTCGACCACGGCCCCTTTTACTCCAAGGTGATGGAAAATGTCGTTAAGGACACTCGACTCCGCTCCGTTGAGCCGTCCATTGTCCTTGAGCTCAGCGAGACGCTTCTTCACCGTATCCTTGCCGATCGCGAGAAGCTGCTCTGGGTTCTCATGGAAGTTCTTGAATGATGAAGCGAGCAACGTCTCAACGTTTTCGAGGGCACTTGAGCGCAGTCGATGCTCGGCCAGATCTCGCGAAGCGAGATCTTCACGGATAGCGTGCTTAACGCTGGCCCATGTGGTCGTTGAAGCCTTCCCTCTCTCTTTTTTTCGAACGCATGCATCCTGCGCCCCACGTTGCCACCGAACATGACCGATAGACTTGAACTTGGAAACGCTAGCCCTACCTTCGCATAGCGACGAGCGAAATGGATGTCTTCGCGCGTCAGTCATGTCTTTACAGGCCGCGCTGTGATACAT
>JBAWGM010000400.1:0-24533 GCA_049592895.1 Thiobacillaceae bacterium
CCCAGGTCAGGTTGACTAATGCCGAACCAGTAAATCCCGAACGGGGTTAAATCCATAGGTGTCGTCCGGCACCCGATCTTCCTCGGCCTCCTTCAGTTCTTCGAAATCGACCGCGTGGTTCCAATAGATGTTCCAGCCACGCTGCTGATCTTCGAGCACTTCCGGATGTTCCTTAAGATAGCGGTTCATGAAGACCGTGAATTCGGAAACGTAGCCCTTTTCCATCTCTAGCCTCCTGTATTGCAGTGACGCAAACCCGCGCTCTTTCGCAAGTCTGCGCAGGTTCAACCTCTTCTTTTAACGCGATCAGTACTGATCAGCCAGCCAGCCATCCAAGAGAGCGCAGGCCTCCAGGGTAGGCGTGCTGGAGCCTTTGCCCAGCAGGGAAGTGTGGCAAAGATACTGATTGCCGTGACTATCCGACAGGTTGCGCAGGGGCATCTCGCCGAGGGTTTCATAACCGCGCGCGTCCATCATGACGAACTGGTAGTCATCACCCACGCTGACCTCCAACCTGCCGCCATTGCCGGCGCCGTATTTTTCCCACCAGGTATCCGGATTCGCACCGTCGTAGTAGGCAGGCATGGCGCTGCTGTGTTGATGCCAAGACATGATGGTGGGATCCTGCATCTGGTTTTCCCTGGCAATGCCTTTAGCGAGGATGCTGGCACTTTGAAAATTGAGGACGCTCCCTTGATGATCGATATGGACGTTTCGCATGGTGTTTCCTTTGCGTAATGGGTACCGCATGGCAGGTGGCGGCAGATTTGCCGGTTGCCATATCTTATTTATACACCCATATCCGACTAAAGTAGTCAAGTATGTTGCTTGGTGGATTTCGTCCCCGTTATGGCCTGGCGGTTGTTGCAATGAACAAGAGCATGAGGCAGCACGGAAACGGCTTCCCTTCTCTTTTTCACCCAAGACGGGATATGCCTGAATTGCCCAACACACTGCGTTGCTGGAAACCGACGAATTTGCATCGAGATCGAAGACCGAGATCGCGAATCTCGATGCAGGCACCCTGCCCTTGGATCAGGGTGTCACCCAAAGCGGCTACGTCGATGACATGGACCTGACGATCACCGTCTTGCACGCTACCGAGGACATCGCTTCCATCCGGGCGAAGGTGGGCGTGTTCTTACCGAAATCGTCGTCAGTTGCGGTTGCGGCGACAAACCCATGCCGACGAATGCGTATTGTGAAATGCAGGTCAGCATCGACAAGGCGACTTCTGAAGCCGCATTCACCCCGATCGCACAGTGACTGATGCAGGCGTCATGATTTCGCCCAACGGGACCCGGTCTCCACCAGCGTCCGGCGAGGCAAACGCCTCTCAGGCCGGCAGTGCGATTTTCTGGTCGGTGCTGAACTGGTAATCGCGGAACACGTGCTCTGCACTTAGCTCCTGATAGCTCCCATCCGGCAGGCGCAGGCTGGTGTCCTTGAGGCGGTAGACATAGTGGCCGCAGGTCCAGATGTCGAAGTTGCGCATGTGGGTGCACAGGCAGGTCTTGTCCTTGACTGATAGCTTCTTCGCCCCCGGATGCAGGGCGACTTCGCGGTTGTACGCATCAATGTAGGCGCAGTTGCCGATGGCGTCGAGCAGGTAGCCGTAGGCTTCGCAGTTGGGGCGGATACCCGAGCCAATGCCGGGGCTGCGCTTGAGCATGCGCATCGGGTAACCAGTCGGCGACACGGTGTTGATCTCGATGTCGTCTTCAGTGGCCCTGAAATATTCCTGCTTTACCTTGTCCGGCAGACCGCACTCGCGCGTGACGGTGAAGCGCGTCGCCACCTGCACGGCGGCTGCGCCCTGTTCGAGGTAAGCAGCGGCGTCGCTGCCGGTGAAAATACCCCCGGCAGCGATCACCGGAATCTCGAGATGCTCGGTCTTCAGGTACGCGAGCACTTCGCCGACGATGGCGTGCAAGTCGTACTTCGCCCAGTCCATGCCGAAGCCGAGGTGGCCGCCGGCGAGCGGCCCTTCGACCACGACGTAGTCGGGCAGACGCTGCAGCCTGGCGGCCTTGCGCAGGAACATCGCCAGCGCGCGCGACGAGGACACGATAATGCCGAGCTTTGCGTCGCGGAAGCGCGGATGATCTTCGATCAGCGCGAACGACCCCAGGTGCAGGCCGGCGCTGAGGGTGATGCCGTCGATGCCGGCATCGAGCGCGGCGCTCAAGCGCATGCGCAGCGTATTGCGCGGCGAGTTCATGGTGAGCTTTTCCATGCAGTTGATGAAGATCATGCCATTGCCGTGCTTGGCCTCCATGGTCCGCCCCACATGATTGCGCGTGGCTTCCTCGAGTACCTCGAGCTTGAAGTGCACGGACGACTTGTCGCTGCTGGCAACATTGTGTTTGTACTGCTTGAGCTTGTCGCTGACAAAACGGGTGTCAAAGCGCCGGTCAGACACGGTCTGCACCATGGCGTCGGAGATATGGCCGATGCCACCCAGGCGCGCGGCTTCGAGCGCCAGCTCGGCACTTGAGATATCCACCCCCATGCCGCCGACGACGATCGGCACCAGTTCCTGTTTCCCGAAGCGCAGGCGGAAATCATCCACGCGTTTCATCCTCATCCTTTGCTTTCCGTTTGCGGGCTTCATCACCGTTTGAGCGTCTGGCAGCGCAATTCTTGATCGCGCTGGCCAGCGCCTTCGCGTTCTCACGCCGTGCCGTGTCTAACCCGATTCAATGCTCAGTGCGGAATTGTACTCATACGCCACCCGGATGACACCGGGAAGATCCGGATCGGCTCAGTAGATTCGTTGCTTGTTCTGCGCATGCGGGCAAATCAGGTCGGCCCTCCGCCATGCCACAGGCAGCGCTGCGTGGCGGAAACAGCTTGGCCTCCAGCAGCAAGGCCGTAAGGCCGGCTTGCATGCTCGCACGACGATCCAGACTGGCACTGATTCACTTCACAGGACCTGTTTCCTGCATTCCGCGCAATGACGGCCTGTCCTCAGTTGAAATGGAAGCGCAAATCCGGATTGCGCAGCTTCCGTCCGCCCGAATCGTGCTCATTGCGGTTCTCCTTCAAGCTCGTGTGATGCAAGTCACGTCATAACGTGAGGTAAAATATCACGATAAAGCCACCTGAAACTCCCCTTGACAAGTCCACAATATGTTGTATGGTTACTAACCAGATACACCAAATATTGATAATAAAGGAGACGGTGATGGAAGGAGCAGTCGCTATGCTGCCGCGAGAGGTCATCAAGCGCGACGGGCGGAGGGCGGGATTCGACGCCGTCAAGATACGCTCAGCCATGCTGCGCGCCGGGCAGGCCGCAGGCGAATTTGGCGAAGCCGAAGCCGATCTGCTGACGGCCCAGGCGGTCAAAGTGCTGATCCACAAATTCCGTGGAGTTCCGCCTGGCATCGAGAGCATCCAGGACGTCGTCGAACAGAGCCTGATTGCAGCAAATCACCTCAAGACGGCGCGCGCCTACATCGTCTATCGCGAGACTCACAAGAAGCTGCGCGAAGACCGCAAGACAGTGGTGGACGTGGAAACCTCGATCAACGAATACCTCTCGCGTCAGGACTGGCGCGTCAATGCCAACGCCAACCAGGGCTACTCGCTGGGCGGGCTGATCCTCAACGTGTCGGGCAAGGTGGTCGCCAACTACTGGCTCAATCATGTCTACCCGCCCGAACTGGGCGAAGCCCACCGCGACGGCTCCCTCCACATCCACGATCTCGACATGCTGGCCGGTTATTGTGCGGGCTGGTCATTGCGCACCCTGCTGCACGAGGGCCTCAACGGCGTGCCGGGCAAGGTGGAAGCGGGGCCGCCCAAACACATGTCCAGCGCGGTCGGCCAGATCGTCAACTTCCTCGGCACGCTGCAGAACGAATGGGCCGGCGCTCAGGCATTCTCCTCCTTCGACACCTACATGGCGCCCTTTATCCGCAAGGACGCGATGAGTTATGAGCAGGTGAAGCAGTGCATCCAGGAACTGATCTACAACCTCAACGTGCCCTCGCGATGGGGTACGCAGACACCGTTCACCAATCTGACCTTCGACTGGACCTGCCCGGAGGATTTGCGCGAGCAGGTGCCCGTCATCGGCGGCGTTGAGACGCCATTCACCTACGGCGAATTGCAGGCTGAGATGGACATGATCAACCGCGCCTACATCGAGGTGATGACCACCGGTGACGCCAAGGGCCGGGTCTTCACCTTCCCCATCCCGACCTACAACATGACGCCTGATTTTCCCTGGGAGTCGGAAAACGCCGACCGGCTGTTTGCCATGACCGCGCGCTACGGCTTGCCCTACTTCCAGAACTTCATCAACTCCGAGATGGAACCCAAGCATATCCGTTCCATGTGCTGCCGCCTGCAACTCGATCTGCGGGAATTGCTCAAGCGTGGCAACGGTCTGTTCGGCTCGGCCGAACAGACCGGCTCAGTCGGGGTGGTGACGGTCAACTGCGCGCGACTCGGCTACGAGTATCGGGGCGACGAAGGCGCGCTGCTGCGCCGGCTCGACGCGCTGCTCGACATGGCGCGCAACGGCCTGGAGATCAAGCGCAAGGAAATCCAGCGCCTGATGGACAACGGCCTATTCCCCTACACCAGGCGATATCTCGGCACCCTGCGCAACCACTTTTCCACCATCGGCGTGAACGGGGTCAACGAGATGATCCGTAACTTCACCGCCGACGAACATGACATCACCACCGAATGGGGCCATGCCTCTGCGGTGCGGCTGCTGGACCACATTCGCACCCGCATTGCCACTTTTCAGAAAGAGACTGGCCACATGTACAACCTGGAGGCCACGCCGGCCGAAGGCACGACATACCGCTTCGCCAAGGAAGACTGCAAGCGCTACCCGGACATTCTCCAGGCCGGCACCCGGGATGCACCCTATTACACCAACTCGACGCAGCTTCCGGTGGGCTACGCCGACGATGCGTTTGAAGTCCTGGAGCGGCAGGATGAATTGCAGCGCAAGTACACTGGCGGCACGGTGCTGCATCTTTACATGGCGGAACATATCTCCTCAGCAGACGCCTGCAGAAACCTGGTGCGCCGGGCGCTTACGCGCTTCGGTTTGCCCTACATCACGGTAACGCCTACCTTCTCGATTTGCCCCAAACATGGCTACCTCGCTGGCGAGCACGAGTTCTGCCCGCGCTGCGACGAGGAAGCCCTGGCCCGCAAGAGCGCTGCTGCTGCCTAATCTAAACAAAGGAGACTTGCATGAACGACATGACCCTTCCATTCGCCCTTCAGAACACCCTGGCCCTCAAGGATGAAGAACGCACCCGATGCGAGGTGTGGACCCGCGTCATGGGCTACCACCGCCCGGTGACCAGCTTCAACAAGGGCAAGCAGAGCGAGCATAGGGAACGTCGCTTCTTCGTCGAGGGCCGCAGCAATCTGAGGTAAGTCGCTCATGCTCAGGATCGGTGGCTTCACGCCGCTTTCCACCACTGACTGGCCCGGCATGCTGGCCGCCGTGGTTTTTTGCCAGGGCTGCCCATGGCGCTGCCGCTATTGCCACAACACCGGCCTGATTCCGGCGCGGGGCGAGCACGAGGTGAGTTGGGAATCCGTGGTCGGGTTGCTCCGCCGCCGCCACGGCCTGCTTGACGCGGTGGTGTTTTCCGGCGGCGAGCCGACGCTGCAGGCTGGCCTGTTGAATGCCGTAACTGAAGTGCGCGAACTGGGCTTCAGGATCGGCCTGCACACCGGCGGAATGTATCCGCAGCGGCTGGCGACAATCCTGCCGCTGCTGGACTGGGTGGGCCTGGATGTGAAAGCGCCTTTTTCAGATTACGCCCGCATCACCGGCGCGCGAGGCAGCGGTGAACGCGCGCTCGCCTCGCTCGACCTGGTTCTGAAGTCAGGCATCGAGCATGAAATCCGCACCACCGTACACCCAAGCCTGCTTGATGACGAAACTGTCCGCAGCCTGGCGGGTGACCTGGCTGAGCGAGGCGTAAAGCACTATGTCATCCAGGCATTCCGCAGCCAGGGTTGCCAGGACGCATTCCTGAATCGCAACATGGCGCGCACGACCCGCCTGGCATCCGTGGGGCAAGAGATTGCCCGACAGTTCGAGCGTTTTGTCGTGTGCGACCATTGAGGAACCACTGAAGCACCCGTCATTGCGAGCCACTTGGGACCGTGGCGATCCAGCGATCTCAGGTTGATTCTTTAGCGTTCAAAGTGTCTGGCTCTCAAATTCCAACCAACGCCACGCCCCCTGCCTTCTCCGCCGGCGTGGTCGTCGTTCGCCGAGAAGATGATAGCTGGCGGCTGCTGGTGCTTCGCGCCTGGCGCAACTGGGATTTTCCCAAAGGCCGGGTCGAACCGAACGAGACACCACTGGAAGCAGCGATCCGCGAAACGGCGGAAGAGTCCTCTATCACCGATGCGGTCTTTCGCTGGGGCGAAGTATTCTGCGAAACGGCACCCTACGGCCAAGGCAAGGTCGCCCGCTACTACCTGGCCGAGACTCAGCAAGAAAATGTCACCCTGCCAGTCTCGCCGGAACTCGGGCACCCGGAACATCACGAATGGCGCTGGGTAAACTTTGACGAAGCCGAAGAGATGTTGCCGCCGCGCCTGCAGCCCATTCTGGCGTGGGCCAGGAAAATACTTCAGCCATGAATGCAGATTCCCATCCTGGCACTGCAGGCGACTCGGGAAGTTGAGAAAGCAGAACGCGGCGAAGGAGGGCATGTCCAATGGATTGTTCAGGCTGATCACAAAGATCCCGCCACGTGCCCGTTTTGGTCGGCGGCGCGCCCCTCGACGAGTTGGCTCAAGCCCGCCTACTCCCGACGTGTTCCGGTCAAAATGATGGGGATCACGGGAGCGGGACGGAAAGATAAAACCCCGTGGTATTGATAATGCCCAGGCTCTTGATTCTCGGGTACTGGATGAAGTTGAGCGTGACCTTGGAGACCTGCCAAGTGAGCAAAGGCACCGGGGCAACGAATGCCTTGCCGTCGTTGTAGGTCTCACTCTGCATAAGGGCAATACCCAAGCCCTAATGGATATTGTCAGTTAGCTTAAGTCCCTTGCAGCCGAGAGCGGCGTAGTAACTGGTGTTGGCACCTGAATCACTGTAGATGCCACCTTCGGCGAACGGCGTAGCGCACCATTTATGCGCAGCCAGTTCATAGCGCAGGCCTATGCCGGGGTGGGTCTCATGTTCGGTGTGAAGTCTTTGGGCCTCTGCCCGATCCCAATGATGGGAAAGCCCGAAGATGTTGAGTTCAAGTGCGTTATCAGCGTGCGCAGTGAGTGAAGTGAACGCGACGATGATAATGGCGAAACGCATGCCGTGTGTCCTCTCGGTGGAATGGTTGAAATGAACCCTTGCAACGCCGCCAAGACCGCGGCCATGAATGACAGCCGCGCATTCCACGCTCGTCATCTATGATCTTTTCCGGGGTGAATAAGGTCCATTACATGGGTATTTTCGCTGAGTGGCTTCCACACCGCCTCAGTCGGGAGTACTCATTCGCTGAGCCTGTCAGCAGACGCTCGCCGACCCTGCTCTCTCTTTTATTCCTGGCCGCCTCCTTTGGTCGAGAAGCGCCAGTTCGCGGAGAGTTGGCGAATGGCTGGTCTGGGCCGCTAGACTGCCTGCGGGAAGGTGAACACGTTGTCCGGATCGACAGCCTTCTTCACGCGTGCCAGCTTGAACAGATTGTCGGCATAGTAGGAGCGCCGCCAGTCCTTGAGCGATGGGTCGGCGAAGTTCTGATAAGCGCCGCCGCCGACCAGCGGCAGCATCGCGCCGTAGAATTCATTCTGCCACTCATGGTTCGCGCGGATCAGCGCTTCGTTCCGATTGTCCTGTTGCGTCCAGTACAGGCCGACGACCAGCAGCCACTCGCTGTTGCGATGGACGAAGGCCGTCGCGGTTGGCGAAAGGGTGTTCACCTCGCCGCCGGTCTGGAAGAAGCGCAGGTCGCCGTATTCCGAGGTGCCCGGCCATGCGCGCAGGTGCTTGAAGCCCATCGCCAGCGCATCGCTTCCGAACGGCTTGTTGACGAATGCCGAACGTTCCTGAAAGTAGACTGGATTCTGGTTTTCGCTCAGAAAATCCTGCCCCTTCCAATAGCTCATCTCCCGGATCTCTTCGGCAAAGGGCGTCGCCAGCTTGTAGCAGGGATCTAGCAGCGCGCGCAGGTCCTGCGGCGTGGCACTTCTGAACTGGCCGAGGAGATCCACGGTGACGTCCTTGTCGGCCCTGCGCTGTTCGGGAGACGGGGCCTGCAGCGAAATGCGCGAACCCAGTGCAAGCGGCGCCTTCCCAAGCGTTTCCATCAATGCGGACGCGACTGCCTCGGCATTCGTATTCCAGATAATGTGGAAAACCGTCGCGCGATCGACCGCGAAGGTCTTCAGTTTGAAGGACGTATTGATGCCGAAATTGCCGCCGCCCCCGCCACGACACGCCCAGAACAGCTCGGGATTCTGGTGCGGCTTGTCGCCGAGCGTAAGCAGTCTGCCGTCCGCCGTGACCAGCTCGGATTCCAGCATCGAATCACTGGCGATGCCACGTTCGCGCATGTTGAAGCCGATGCCGCCGCCGAGCAGAAAACCCGCCGCGCCGACGCTGGGACAGCGGCCATGGGTGATGGCGAGGTTCTCGGCGCGCAACGCGTCGTAGACAGCAGCATTCAACGCACCACCCTCGACGCTTACCACGCCCGTGCTGCGATCGAATGTTGCGCCGCCCATCAGCGTTGTCTCGATCATGAGTCCGTTCGTCGTGGAGTAGCCGGCATAGGAATGTCCACCCGAGCGTGCGACAAGCGGCACCCGATGTTCGCGCGCCCAAAGGATGGCCTCGGAGACGTCGTGTGCATTGCGACAGCGTGCGATCCCCTGGGGAATGGCCGCCGAATAGCGCAGATTGTTGGGCAGCGCGATCCAGGCGAACGCTTCGTTCCAGGGGCGTAGCACCGGACCCGAGATGCGGCGTTGCAATTCTCGCCAGGCGCGTTCGCGAATGACCGAACGGGCATCCGCCTTATGCCGCCCATAAAACGCGTTGCCATACTCCGGGATCACAGCGCTGATCGCTGCGGCGGCTGCCGCAGTCAGGAAAGATCGCCTGCTCAAAGACTGAATGTAACACCCGGTTGTCATCTATTACTCCGCCTCAATCAACGGAGCACAAGTATAGAGAAGTACCGGTACGAGCAATACGGGGAACCGCTGAGCAACGCCAATCTGGCCGCGCCTGTGGCGCGGCAGGAGGAAAGTTCGCCTGCGCAACTCAGCTCAACGCGGTGATCAGATTGTAACCGCCCCCAGGTTTCCACGCGGACCTTGCAGTGATCCCAGGCGCTGCATTCATCCAACCCTGAAAGTGGCAGCGCGAATACCTGCTCGTTGCCTTGAGCACCCCTTGGAAAAGGCATCCAGATGGCCGACACTGGAAGGACTCCACAACACTCAGGTGCGGGTCAGCAATTGCCGATAACCAGGCCGTCCAGTCGGTTGCCTTGATTGTCTGCTTCAGTTCGAGCCGATCCGTCCTGCCAGGCGTCAGTTCTAAGAGCGGGCCCTGTCATTTCCTCGCTGTCCATAGTGCTTGAAGCGCTCCAGCACTTCGTCCATTTCCGCGTCGCTAAGCAGCACCGGCTTGCCCATCAGCCTCGCCCGCCAGTATTGCGCGCAGAGCTCCTCCACTTCCGCTGCCAGCACCACGGCCGCGTCGAGGCTTGTGCCCACCGCAACCAAGCCGTGATTGGCCATGAGGCAGGCGCGGCGGTCTTGCAGCGCGGTCAGCACGGCATCTGACAATGCCTGGGTACCGAAGGTGGCATAGCCCGCACAGCGAATGTCCTTGCCGCCAGCGGCGGCCACCATGTAGTGGAAGGCGGGAACGCCATGGCGCAGGCAGGACAGGCTGACGGCGTGGGGTGAATGCGCATGCACGATGGCATGGACTTCCGGCCGCGCGAGATAGATGTCGCGGTGGATGCGCCATTCGCTGGAGGGCTTGAGGTCGCCGGTAGACTGCCCATCCATGCGCACATTTACCAAGTGATCGGGCTTCAGCGTCTCGTTGGGCAGACCGCTGGGCGTGATGAGAAAGCCGTCGCGCAGCCGCACGCTGACATTGCCGGAAGAGCCCTTGTTAAGACCGTGGCTGACTGTCTGCCGTGCAGTTTCTGCAAGGGCGGCGCGAAGCTCGGACTCGTTCATGGCGTCCTGCTTATGCAGTCCAGGGGGCACCAGACCGGTCATCGGAATAGCGCTGTGACAGGCCTTCGGATGTGGCCCGGCAAACACCGCGCTCGGTGATCAGCCCGGTGATGAACCGTGCGGGGGTGATGTCGAAGGCAGGGTTGGCGGCGTCGCTTTGCGCTGGCGCGAGGCGCACGCTCATCACGCGGCCATCCTCGGCCAGACCCGAAATATGGGTGACTTCAAAGGCGGCACGTTGCTCGATGGGAATGCCGGCTCCATCCGCGGTCCGCCAGTCGATGGTGGGGCCGGGAACCGCCACGTAGAACGGCACATCGTTGTCTTTTGCGGCAAGCGCCTTGAGATAGGTGCCGATCTTGTTCGCTACGTCGCCGTTGGCTGCCGCGCGGTCCGCGCCGACGATGACAAGGTCGACCTGGCCGTGCTGCATGAGGTGGCCGGCCGCGTTGTCGGCGACGACCGTGTGCGGCACGCCGTGCTGCGCGAGTTCCCATGCAGTGAGCGCGGCCCCCTGGTTGCGCGGCCGCGTCTCGCTGACCCACACGTGGAGCGGAATGCCGGCTTCGAATGCCGCGTAAACCGGAGCCAGCGCAGTACCCCAGTCGACCGCAGCCAGCCACCCTGCATTGCAATGGGTCATGACGTTGACAGCGCCCGGCCGCTGGTCGCTACGCTGCTTGATGAGAGTCAGGCCGTGCCGGCCAATCGACTGGTTGAGCAGCACATCCTCGTCGCACAGTGCAGCCGCCTCTTCCCAGGCGGCGTCTCGACGCTGGCCTGGCGGGAGCGGTGCGAGACGGTGCTGCATGCGCTCGAGTGCCCAGCGCAGGTTCACCGCCGTGGGTCGGGTGGAAAGTAGCCGGACACAGGCCGATTGCAGGCGGCTTTCGGACTCATCCTCTGTAAGGGCCAGGGCAACGCCATAGGCTGCCGTGGCGCCGATCAGAGGCGCGCCCCGAACGCGCATGGCGGAGATGGCTTCAGCCGCGTCCTCCAGCGTATGCAGCCTGCGGAATTCCAAACGATGCGGCAGCAGCGTCTGGTCGATGATCTCCACGCCGCTGTGGCCGGGCAGCGGGCCTATGGTTCGTGTGGGTGCGCCGTGAATGTTCATGCCAAATCCGGGAAGCGGTCAGCCATTCTAACGCTGCGTGTGCGGCGCCAACTGCCAATACAGGCTTGATAACGACCAATCCCTTGCTCGCGTCGTATGTTTGTACCGGACATGATGGTCTATAAAGGAACCACACAATAGTTTCGGACTTGCAACCGAAAGGAGTCAGCTATGGAATCCATGAGCCGTGGCGCCGCTGTCAATCAGCTCGATGCCACAAACTACGTTGCCACCGACCCTCTGCCGCGTGATCGGACCCAGAGTTTGCGCCTGCACGAACCAACCCAGATGCTCACTTACATCGATCCCATCACCGGAAACGGAATCGACGACCTCTCCGGCCATCCCTTCATTGTGGACGGGAACGTCACGATGTATTTCGAATCCGAGAAGACCCGCCAGGCCTACCTGGATACGCCGATCGATCATCCTTTCCATCTGGTCGACAACCCGACCGATGAGGGCTACGACTAGGGCTGAAACGTAGTCTGCCGGCAGGCAGCGCGAAGTACGGTGCTCAGGCCTTCAAGTCTTCCAGCAGGCTGGACAGGTCTTCGGCGTGTTCTTCTTCCATGGCCAGGATGCCTTCCAGCATGCGCCGGGTCGTGACGTCGTTGTCGCCCATATAGCGGATCATCTCGCCGTAGCTGTCAATGGCGATGCGCTCGGCGACGAGGTCTTCCTTGATCATGCTGACCAGATCGTCACCTTCCACATATTCCGCATGCGATCGCGTGGCCAGTCCCTCCGGGCTGAAGTTCGGCTCGCCCTTGAGCTGAACGATGCGGGCTGCAATCTGGTCCGCATGCTGCTGCTCCTCGTTCGCATGCTGAAGAAATTCCTGCGCCACGGCATCCGCGTTGATGCCGCCTGCCATGAAATAGTGGCGCTTGTAGCGCAGGATGCAGATCAGTTCGGTGGCCAAGGCTTCATTGAGAAGCTTGATGACTGTTGGTCTATCGGCCAGGTAGCCCGCGGTCACAGCCCCCTGTTCAATGTGCTTGCGCGCTCTGGCACGAAGCGTCTTGATGTCGGTTAGAAATACCTGTGCCTTTTGCTTTGCCGCTTTTGCCATGACTTTCTCCTGATTTAGCGGCCCCTGATCCACGCAGAGGCCGACAAGCCCAACACAATGAATACGGCCAATTTGCTAACTTGCTTCCACTTATGTTTAGTCCATTATTCTTCGTGACGCGAGAAATGGGCTGATTCGTCAGGCAGCCTTCCCGCTCACGTCGTCCCGAGTCCTGGCCAGACCCTTGGCCACGCGACGGCCGTAGTCCGGATCGGCCTTGTAGAAGTGTCCGGTCTGACGTATCTGAATATCACGCGGGACCCGCTTGAGGGCGGCAATGAGGTTGTTGACGAGCCGGGTCTCGTATCTGCACTCATCAGTCGATAGAGCGCACCAGGCTGGCTCTGCAAAAGCCCTCCGGGGCCAAGCCTCGCCATCAGGCGAGGTCGAAGCGATCCAGATTCATCACCTTGGTCCATGCCGCCACGAAATTTTTGACGAAGCGCTCCTGCGCGTCCGAACTTCCATAGCATTCAGCCAAGGCCCGGAGCTGGGAATTCGAACCGAAGATCAGATCGACGAGGGTGCCGGTCCATTTGACGTCGCCAGTCCTGCGGTCGCGCCCTTCGAACACCTCTTCAGCATCCGAAACGGGCTTCCACACCGTGCCCATGTCGAGCAGATTGACGAAGAAGTCGTTGGTCAATGCGCCCGGCCGCTTGGTGAAGACACCATGCTTGGACTGACCGACATTCGCGTTCAGCGCGCGCATGCCGCCCATCAGCACCGTCATCTCGGGCGCAGTGAGCGTCAGCAGTTGAGCCTTGTCGAGCAGGAGTTCCTCGGCCGAGACGGAATACTTGGCCTTCTGGTAGTTGCGGAAGCCATCGGCGAACGGTTCGAGCACAGCAAACGAGTCCACGTCGGTCTGTGCCTGCGAGGCATCCATGCGGCCCGGCATGAACGGCACCGTCACGGCATGGCCCGCGTTTCTTGCTGCCTCTTCGACACCGGCGCAGCCGGCCAGCACGATCAGGTCGGCCATTGAGACCTTCTTGCCGCTCGCGTTGAACTCTTTCTGGATAGCTTCGAGTTTGCCCAGCACCTTGGCCAGTTGCGCGGGCTGGTTGGCTTCCCAGTCCCTCTGCGGCGCGAGACGGATGCGCGCGCCGTTGGCGCCGCCACGCTTGTCGGAACCGCGGAACGTCGACGCCGAGGCCCAGGCGGTCGACACCAGCTCCGAAACACTCAACCCGGACGCCAGTACCTTGGCCTTGAGGGCGGCGACGTCCGCATCATTCACCAGTTCATGATCAACGGCCGGAATCGGGTCTTGCCAGAGCAGGTCTTCCGCAGGCACTTCGGGGCCGAGATAGCACGACTTCGGACCCATGTCGCGGTGGGTCAACTTGAACCAGGCGCGGGCGAAGGCGTCGGCGAATTCTTCCGGATTCTTGTGGAAGCGGCGTGCGATCGGCTCATAAATCGGGTCCATGCGCATCGCCATGTCCGCGGCGGTCATGATGATCTGGACGCGCTTCGATGCATCATCGGCGGCTGGCGCCTGGTTGCTGTCGGTCTCCCGCTTGGGCGTCCACTGCCAGGCGCCCGCCGGGCTTTTCTCCACGACCCATTCGTTGCCGAACAGCATGTCGAGATAGCTCATGTCCCATTGGGTCGGGGTCGGCGTCCACGAGCCTTCCAGGCCGCTGCCGATCTGGTCGCCGCCCTTCCCGCTTTTGAAGCTGCTCTTCCAGCCCAAACCCATCTGCTCGAGGGGCGCGGCTTCAGGCTCCGGCCCCACGTGCGTAGCCGGACCGGCGCCGTGGCATTTGCCGAAGGTGTGGCCGCCGCAGGTGAGGGCCACCGTCTCTTCGTCGTCCATCGCCATGCGCGCAAAGGTCTCGCGCACGTCGCGGCCGGACGCGACCGGATCCGGGTTGCCTCCCGGGCCTTCCGGATTGACGTAGATCAGGCCCATCTGCACGGCAGCGAGCGGATTTTCCAGGTCGCGTTCGCCGGAATAGCGCGCCTTGTCGTCCAGCCACTTTTGTTCATTGCCCCAGTAGACGTCGATCTCCGGCGCCCAATAGTCCTCGCGACCGCCGCCGAAACCGAATGTCTTGAAGCCCATCGAATCCATCGCGACGTTGCCCGCGAGAATGATGAGGTCCGCCCAGGAGATCTTCCTGCCGTACTTCTGCTTGATCGGCCACAGCAGCCTGCGCGCCTTGTCGAGGTTGACATTATCGGGCCAGCTGTTGATGGGGGCGAAACGCTGGTTGCCGTGGCCTGCGCCGCCGCGGCCGTCGCCGGTGCGGTAGGTACCGGCGCTGTGCCAGGCCATGCGGATGAACAAAGGTCCGTAGTGGCCGTAATCCGCCGGCCACCACCCTTGCGAGTCGGTCATCAGGGCGGTGAGGTCCTGCTTAACCGCCGGGAGGTCGAGCTTCTTGAATTCCTTGGCGTAGTCGAAGTCCTCGCCCATCGGGCTGGACTCGGGGGTATGCTGGTGCAGGATTTCGAGGTGCAACTGGTTTGGCCACCAATCGTGGTTCGACTTACCGCTCCCGGCTTTGTGCACAAACGGGCATTTGCTCTCAGACATGGTTAACTCCTCGTTGGTTAAATTGCGTATCCCTGGAGGGATACCCTTATTTAAGCGCACGATTTAGACTTGGTCTAATATCCATTTCCAAACTCCTCAATAGTTTCAGACTATCCATGACACTGACCGAACTGAAGTATGTGCTTGCCGTCACGCGTGAAAGACATTTCGGTCGCGCGGCGGAAGCCTGCTTCGTATCGCAGCCCACTTTGTCGGTCGCGATCAAGAAGCTGGAGGATGAGCTGGGGGTCATCCTGTTCGAGCGTGGCGGCGGCGGTGAGCTCGGCATCACCCCCGCAGGCGAACGTGTTGCAGAACAGGCTGCTCATATCTTCGAACTGGTGGATGGCATCAAGGACCTGGCCGCCGAAGCAAAAGATGATCTGCAGGGCGCGCTCAAACTGGGTGCCATCTACACCATTGCGCCTTACCTGTTGCCGGAACTGATCCCGGTACTGCACAGGCAAGCGCCGCAGATGCCCTTGGTGCTGGAAGAGAATTACACGCGGGTGCTGACGGAGAAGCTCAAGAAAGGCGAACTGGATGCCATGATCATCGCCACCCCGGTGGACGAACCGGCGTTGCTGGTCCTGCCCTTGTATGAGGAACCCTTCCTGGTCGCGGTTCCAGCCAACCACGAGTGGAAGAAGAAAAAATCTGTCGCCAGCGCGGATCTTGAGAAGGAGAGCCTGCTCCTGCTGAGCAGCGGCCACTGCTTTCGCGATCAGGTGCTGCAGGCTTGCCCCGCTCTCAACCGCTCGGCTACGAATGGCCTGCAAAAGACGCTGGAGTCCAGTTCGTTGGAAACCATCCGCAACACGGTGGCTTCAGGGATGGGCATCACCGTGCTCCCCTGTACTGCCACCCGACTGCAGACTGCGTCCGACAGCCTGCTGAGCTATCGGCCCTTCAGCAAGCCGGTGCCCAGCAGGATTGTCAGCCTGGCCTGGCGCAAGAGCTTTCCAAGACCGCGAGCGATTGAGGCCGTGCGACAAGCCGTGCAGGCCGCTAACCTGAACTGCGTCGAGAAAGTCCGGCCCGGAACCAAATAGTTCTGGAGTATCAATTGGCAGAATCCCGCGCATGTTGCAGGGCTTTGTTCTGTCAGGCGGCCGCATGGCCAAGCGCAGCAGACTGGCGCAGCAGGCGCCGACCTTACTGGCCTGAGGCCTCGCCCATCGGCGCCAGCTTGTACAAATGCATCGTGCGAGACTGACCGCGAAGTTTGACCAGGCCCAGATCCTCAGCTCCGGCCGGCTTGCGCGGGATGCAGTCCCACACCTCCCGCGACACGAGGATGGCGGCATCGTATTCCTTGGTGGCCATTTCAATGCGGGAGGCGAGATTTACCGTCTCGCCGATCAGGGTGTATTCCTTGCGCTGGCTAGTGCCGACATTGCCCGTCATCAGCCGGCCTGCATGCAGGCCGATGCCGATGCGGGTTGACGGAATGGCCTTGCTGCAGTTGAGTGCGTCCAGGCGCTGCAGGATATCCATGGCCGCATCGACTGCGTGCTGGCATCTGTCGTCATCATCCATGGGCGCGCCGAAAACCGCCATGAAGCCGTCACCCAGAAACTTGTTGACGATTCCACTGTGCAGATTCACCACGTCGATGAACTCCCCGAATAGTCGGTTCAGATAGTCCATGACCTCTGCCGGCATCCGGTCAGCGGCAATCCGGCTGAAGTCGCGGATATCCAGGAACATGACACAGGCATCGCGCTCTTCTGCACTGATTTCAATGTGCTGCCTGAGCAGCCGTTCGGCAATTTCCGGTGATACATGCTGGCCAAACACGCTGACCGCATGGTCACGCTGCTCCGCATTGTGGACCGCCACGCGCATCTGCCGCTTGAGTTCCCCGGTAAGAAATGCCGCGACTAGACCCGAAGCGAACAGCAGCGCGCCCTTGACGAAATAGGCATGCGGGTCGGAAAGCAAATCGATTCCGCTGTGATCCGCCTCACCGGATAAATAGAACATGACCAGGATCCCAAATTGCAAGGCCGCGACTGTGCCGCCAAACAGGCAGACCCATTTGTCCAGATACAGCACGGTCATGGAAATCATCAGGGGATAAAGGAAGGGCGCGGGTGAGGCCAGGGACTGCAACGGCGTGATCGCTTCTGCCATCATGACAATGATCACGCTTGGCACGCTGATTTCTATCAGGGCATTGGCATAGCGAAATACCCAGCCTGGCAGCCGACTGATTCCCGCCAGCCGCCGGATGCGGAAGCGCAGGCGCAATTCGTACAGCACCATCCCGCCGAACAGGAACAACAGCGGCCACATTAGCTGCCCCATCGCCGCCGCCTGGGAAGGGGGCCAGGCCCCCGGCACAAACACCACAATCACCAGCAGGAAAGCCAGCAGGGCGAACACCCAAGCCGACAGGGTCGCGCGGCGGCCCTCGCTGACCAGGACCACGGAGAATATCGAGTCGGCGCCAGGTGCCGTATTCAAGTCAGGACGACCTGGTATGTTCTCGATAAAAATTTTCGCGGTTGAACGAATAGGCGGGCTGTAGTCCGGCGGCAGCGGGTTTGCCAGCCAGCACCTGCCACAACTCCATCCAGCCCTGGTCGAAGGCATGGGCGGCGCCGGCCATATAAATCCGCCAGATACGGTACTTGCGCTCACCGATCATATGCTTGGCCTCATCGGCCCGGCTCTCCAGGCGGGTCACCCAGTGCCATAGGGTGCGGCCGTAGTGGGGCCGAAGATTCTCCCCATCCAGGCATTCCAGGCCAGCCCTGGTTGCCGCGGCCATCACTTCCGAGATGTGCACCAGCTCTCCGCCGGGGAACACATACTCCTCGGCGAACTCGGCGATGCCGTTGCCAAGGCCTTTGGTATGGGGAAGTTGGGCGGTAATGCCATGGTTCATCACCAGCCCGCCCGGCTTGAGCAGGCGAAAGATCTTGGCGAAATAATCCGGAAGGTTACGCCGGCCTACATGTTCAAACATGCCCACGCTGGCAACCTTGTCGTACTGGCCCTCCTCGCCCACGTCGCGGTAATCCATGTGCCGCACATCCACCCGGTCTGCCATGCCCCGGGCGGCGATTTGTTCGTTGACGTAGTCGCGCTGGTTGTCCGAAAGGGTGATGCCCCGGGCCCGCACGCCGTAATGCTCCGCGGCCCAAAGGATGAGTCCGCCCCAGCCGCAGCCGATGTCGAGAAACTGCTCGCCGGGCTTCAGATCTAGCTTGCGGCATATGAGATCCAGCTTGGCCTCCTGGGCGGCATCCAGGCTCAACTCCGGCGTCTTGAAATAGGCGCAGGAATAAACCCGGTTGCGGTCCAGCCAGAGAGCATAGAAATCGTTGGATACGTCATAGTGATACTGAATGTTTTTGCGGTCGCGGGTACGGGTATGGCGCCACCATTTCCAGGCCTCGGTGCCCCGTACGCTGGTGCCGCTGCAGTCATTGCACAGATTTTCGCCCAGCCTGAGGATGTCCCGGGCATCGCCCTCGATACCCAGTTCGCCTTCCACATAGGCACGCGCCAAGTCACCCAACGTGGGCCGCGCCAGAACCTTAAGAACCCGGGGCGAATGGAGGGTGAGCCGGACTTTGGCGGGAATGGCAGAGGCCAGCTCTTGCCCGTTCCACAAGGTCAGCGCCAGCGGCAAGCCTGAGGACCCGAGCCTGTTGTGAACCTGCCTGATAAGCAATCCATCGAGCATTCTGCACACCTTTCGCAAGATACAAGAAGCAGACGAACCGTCCCTACCTTCCGGTAGAGAACTGAAACAACTATTTGTTCATCCCCGAAGCAGCCGGGGACAGCATTCAGGCCAGGTCGGCGGCCAGAGAATCCCGGATCGAATCCGGCAGGGCACCCGATTGCGCCGCATAGGCTGGGTGTTCCACCCCCACGTAAATGGCGGCCCCGCGCTTAACGCTTTGGGCCATTTCAGAGCTTAGCTCAAAACGCAAAAAATGTACCGAGGAGGTCTTCTCCTCGTTTTCCCGCTCCAGATCCTCGTCGGCAATGGCCTGCACCTGGGCAAAACCCTCCGCCTGCACGTACACCCGGCCCTCGATGCCCTTGAGCTGCTTCAGCATCTCCGCGCGCAGCACCGGATCCGGGTACTCGATCATCATGGTGGCCTTCCAGTTGCTGCCATCAGGCACCAGCGGATCAAAGACCTCCAGTTCACCGATGATGCCGGCTTCCTCAAAGGTCTTTTCCACCCGCAGCATTTCCTGGATCTGGTAGCGGACCGTGAGCTCATCCTCAAAAATCAGGCGGATGTTTTCCCCCAGGGAAACGATGCGATTTTTCTTGTGCGCCATCACTTTGCTGCGGAATTCCGGCCGGGCTTTGGCATAGGCTTCCAGGGTCATGAGCGAGTCACGGGTGATGCGGGTCATGCCGTTCCTTTCCTGGGGCGTGTCAGCCTAGATTCCGTAGGCCAGACGAAGCAGGCTGATGGGATGGCGCTTTTGCGCGCCGGTTTCGCCCATGCCCTGCAGAATATGGCGGGCGGCGATCGCGCAGTCCGAGGCCACGTAATCCGGCTGGTTCTGGCCCATCTGCTTGGCAACCGGGCGCCCTATCTTCATCGAGTTGGCGAAGAACTCGCTCTTCACTCCCCAGGTGCCATCGTGCCCCGAGCAACGTTCCACCGCATTCACTTCCGCGCCCGCCAGCTTGAGCGCATCGCGCGTCTTGGCGCCGATGTTCTGGACGCGCTGGTGGCAGGACGCGTGATATGACACCTTGCCCAGCCTGCCGGTGAAGTCGGTCTTCAACAGTCCGTCGGCGTGGCGCGCCATGAGGTATTCGAAGGGGTCCCACATGGCCTCCTTCACTGCCTGCACATCGGCGTCTTCCGGGAACATCAGCGGCAGCTCCTGCTTGTACATCAGGGTGCAGGACGGCACCGCGGTGAGGATTGCATAACCCTCGCGCGCCAAGCTCGCCAGGTGCGGAATGTTGATGTCTTTCAATTGCTCGACGCGGTGCAAATCGCCCAATTCGAGTTTGGGCATGCCGCAGCATGCTTCCTTGTCCACCAGCACGGTCTGGATTTTGTTGTGTTTCAGAATTGCCAGCAGGTCATGGCCGATGCCCGGCTCGTTGTAGTTGATGTAACAGGTGGCATAGATGGCCACCTTGCCCGGCGTGCGCTCCCCGTCCTTCAGTGCAAAGCTGTTGTCCGGCTTGGCCGTGGCGCGAAACCTGGCGCTGTCGTAATCCGGCAGGATGCGGTCCTGGTGTATGCCCAACATGCTGTCGATCGCCTTGCGCACGGGCTTGTTCTTGAGCGAAGCGTTCACTGCCTGCACCACGACCGGGATGCTGGCCAGTTTGCCTATCGCGTCCGTGGAAGACAAGAGCTTGTCGCGAAACCTGACCTCGCCATTCTTGAACTTGACCGCCTTGGCGCGCAGCATGGTATGGGGGAAATCCAAATTCCACGGGTGCGGCGGTACATAGGGGCACTTGGTCATGTAGCACAAATCGCACAGATAGCACTGGTCCACCACCTGCCAATAGTCCGACTTCTTCACCCCGTCGACTTCCATCGTGTCTGAATCGTCCACCAGATTGAACAGGGTCGGAAATGAAGTGCACAGCGACACGCAGCGGCGGCAGCCGTGACAGATTCCAAAGATGCGCTCGAGCTCCTTTTCCAGCGCGTCCTCGTTCCAGAAATCCGGGTTTTTCCAGTCCAGCGGATGCCGGGTGGGCGCCTCCAGGTTGCCTTCGCGTACAGTCATGGTGTTATTACTGTTGGTTTGCAAGTCGACTGCATATCAGCCTGCAGGCAGGCTGATACACACACGCCTCGCGATTTAGCCGTTCAGGCTGTCCAGGGTCTTCTGAAACTTGTTCGCGTGGGAACGCTCGGCCTTGGCCAGGGTTTCAAACCAGTCGGCGATTTCGTCAAAACCTTCGCTACGCGCGGTCTTAGCCATGCCGGGGTACATGTCGGTGTACTCGTGCGTTTCGCCGGCAATCGCGGTCTTAAGGTTGTCGGGGGTGGGGCCGAAGCTCATGCCGGTGGCTGGATCGCCACAGGCTTCCAGATATTCCAGGTGGCCGTGGGCATGGCCGGTTTCGCCTTCGGCGGTGGAACGGAACACGGCGGCCACATCGTTGTAGCCCTCCACATCCGCCTTGCCTGCAAAGTACAGATAACGGCGGTTGGCCTGGGATTCGCCGGCAAACGCGGCTTTCAGATTGCCCTCGGTTTGGGAGCCTTTGAGTGCTGCCATTTGTTTCTCCTTGAGATTTGATGAAGGACCCGAACTAGGCGGCCTTCCCGGTCCTCCGGTAGGAAGAGCGCCCATGATTCCGAATGAGTTTAGACATAGTCTAATTCGTAAATAGAATATAAGCACCCCCTGCATTCCTGTCAACATCAAATTTCGTGACAGGACTGCAGGCCAATGCCGACCTAAAATCAGGGTCTTCTTTATACGCGTTTCGGCTACACTAGGGAAGCCAAAATGGGGCCTGATTCCCTACCTCAGGAGAGATTCAGCATGAGCGAAAAAACCGACAAAACCGAGGCGGAGTGGCGTGCCAGCCTGACTCCAGAGCAGTACAGAATTTGCCGCGAGAAGGGAACGGAAATGGCCTTCACGGGCCAATACTGGAACCACCATGAAGAGGGGATGTACCGCTGCGCCTGCTGCGGGGCGCCCTTGTTCGAATCCCGCGCCAAATTCGATTCCGGGACCGGCTGGCCTAGCTTCTTCAAGCCTCTCGCCGAAGCCAGCGTCGCGGAAAAACAGGATGTCAGTCACGGCATGGTCCGCACCGAGGCGTTGTGCGACGCCTGCGGTGCCCACCTGGGCCACGTGTTTCCCGATGGTCCGGCCCCGACGGGGCATCGCTACTGCATCAACTCGGCGTCGCTGGCGTTCGAGAAGAAGAAGCCCTGATTTTAGCGCCCGCGCGAGCAACGTGCGGCGCTTCGTTCCGTCAAGCCATCAGGAAACCCTTGCAAACATTCACTGCCCGCATCGCCCGCATCTGGCCAGCCACGCCCACCATCAAGGCGTTTGAACTGGAAATCGACAACCCGGCATTCGGCTTTCTGCCCGGCCAGTGGATCGAGATTTTCGTCGTCATCGACGGCCAGGCCCATGCCGGCGGCTATTCGGCCACCACCTCTCCCCTGCAGAAGGGTCGGGTGGAGCTCGCGATCAAGACCAGTTCCAAACACCCGGTCACCCAATGGCTCCACCGGCAAGCAAGGGAAGGCGAGCGCCTGACGATTTCTCGCGGCCAGGGGCCGTTTGTCTTTCTGCCCGAAATGGGCGAGGACATCGTCTTGATCGGCGGCGGCGTCGGTGTCACCCCCCTGCTCTCGATCTTCCGCCACGTGCGCGACGCCTCGCCGGAAACCCACGCCACGCTGTACTACAGCGTAAGCCAGCCGGAAGAAATCCTGTTCCGCGAAGAGCTGGAGCAGTCGGCGCGCAAGCACACCCACCTGAGCCTCGAGATCACCGTCACCCAGCCGAACCCTGACTGGAGCGGCCAGACCGGACGCATCAACAAACACAAGATCGCCGCGCTCAACGCCCCGCCCAATACCCTGTTCTACCTGTGCGGTCCGCAGGGCATGGTGGAAGACATGAGCAGCCTGCTCAGGGAACTGGGCGTGCCGGCCAGCCGGGTGATATTTGAGAAGTGGTGGTGAGGGGCGGTCGGTGTGGTTGGGATTAGAATCTATCGAAGGAAACGCTGGAAGCGGTGCCCAGGGAAATCGCCAAGGAGAAGAACAGGTGCCAGGGGGAAATGAAACGCTCGTGCCAGCGGAGAGAATCTCGCAGTCGATCTTGCTGTTGCGCGGCCAGAAGGTATTGCTGGACGCCGATCTGGCGGAACTCTACGGGGTGGAAACGAAGGTGCTGCTGCAAGCTGTGAGGCGCAATCTGGAACGCTTCCCGGAAGATTTCATGTTTCAGTTGACCGCCGATGAGTTCGGAAACTTGAGGTCACAGTTTGTGACCTCAAGCTGGGGCGGCCGCCGCTATGCGCCGTATGTCTTCACCGAGCAAGGCGTGGCGATGCTCTCGTCGGTGCTCAAGAGCCCGCGCGCCATCGCGGTCAATATCGAGGTCATGCGGGCATTCGTGCGGCTAAGGGAGATGCTTTCCTCGAACAAGGAACTGGCCGCGAAACTCAACGAGTTGGAGAGAAAGCTCACCTCCCACGATCAGGCGATCGCCGGCATCCTCAACGCGATCCGCGAACTCATGAAACCGCCCGAGGCCAGTCGAAGACCCATTGGCTTCGTCACCGGGACCGAGAAACCGGAGAAGAGCACAAATCGTTAAGAATCGGACGTGCTGGGCTTAACAGTCGGTGATTGGGCTGGAGGGGGCTTAGGCCGGGAACTGCGCCGACTGAAGAAGAGCTCGACCACGGTCCCTTATATCACAGCTTCGGGTGGTATACGGGTTGCACCGATGCCGTACTCATCTCCACTTCCTATTTTCGTCATCCTCGTCCTCGATCTCTTCCGCATCGTCGGCATCCTCTTCTTGATCGCATTCCCCGTCGGTGTCGTTTTCGCCGGGCAGCCAGCCGAAATCCCGAAGCGTCAGGCCTGGATACCGCAGGGCGTGCGTTCCCAGCATCACCGATTCGACGAATTCCTGCATGCGGTGAAGCTGGGCAACGGCCTCCTGCCAGTGGCGCATGGGACTTTCGGCCCCGTTTAGCAAGCCATTGATGGCGAGCGACACGACGGCGATGGATTCGGAGATGATGAAAAACAAGTCCTCGCCGGCGCAGTAGTCCGGGTCGAGGCCGAAGCGGACGATGGCGGCCTGGCCCAGTTCTTCGACGCTATGCCAGCCTGGCATGGCCGTGTAGTCGGGATGGCTGCCGCTGAACACCTGCTCCGCCAGCCGGCGAGCGTCGTCCTCCTGCGCATGAGTCACTTCAGGCTGGGACGGCACGTGCAGATACACCCATCGCCCGACCGCCGTGGCGAATACGGGTGACAACACATCCCGCACCACCTGTGGCGAGCCGAGGTAATTCGGCTGCGCCGTCAGTTCCAGCGCGGCGAGGAAACCGTCCTTGTGGGGTGGCTCGGGATTGACGAGATGCACGTCGATCATTTCGGCAATCAGCCGCCTATCCGCATCGTCATCCTCGTTGCCGTATTGCTCCCGGTCGCGATTGACTTCGGCATGGGCGGCGCGCCAGCGCTCGCCCTCCTGGACGAAATGCACCACGAACAGCAGGAAGCCCGTCCAACTCCTGCGCATGAACAACTGGCCGTCGATGAAGTACATGAACCATTTGTCGTCCATGCTGTGCGGAATGAACCCGCAGGCGATACCTTCCATTTCGGCGGCGGTGAAGGACAGATCGAGCGGCAGCACGATGTGCCGTTCGGGCATGGGGTGCAACTCGACGGAAAAGCTGTCCGGGGTTGCGACCATTCTGCGAGGGCTGTCACCTGTCATGTCGGACTCCTTCTGCGCATCCTCTGAAGGGCATCAACCTTGAAGATTTGCCTGTTGAAACTGTTGAAACTGCCCCATCAGATTGGCAATGTCCTGCTTCTTCAGGTCGGGATCGCGTACCTGGTTGTACTC
>JBAWGM010000401.1:0-5705 GCA_049592895.1 Thiobacillaceae bacterium
GAAGAAGCTGGACAATGGCAACTTTAAGGCCGAAATCCAGTACTTTGGCAAGGACGGAAAAATTGTAAAACAGGGTTTCACTGGTACTCGTGACGCGATTCGGGAACAGATTGTGGAACAAGCGGACCTTCCGTCTGTCGAGCGTAATCAACTCCTTGAAGCCCTCAGCGCACGGGACAATTTCTTCCCGACGCCGCCGCTCGGCTGGATGGCTCCGGGTTTCTTCATGCCGCCGTGGTTCAGCGACTGGCAACCCGATTTCTGAGCACTTCCCAGCATTCCCTCAGCCGGCCCAAAGCTCGGTGAGATCCCTGTCGGCCGACGTCAGGACGCCTTTGAGACGGCCATGGCGGGAGGTGACTGAACTCGGTGATCGAGCAACGGATGCGGGCGCGTAGATCGTCTGCGATCCAATCTGACGAAGCAGGGCGGCAGCGTGACAAAACGGCGGGGTGGTGGTAAACCGCCCCGCCAGTCCCTCTGTGGGACTGTCCGGCAAAGGACGTCGGCAGGGCCGTATAATTGCCTCGCTCAAGGGCAGATTGGAATGGCTAACAAGAGTGTGCCCTGCGGCGCACGCTTGTGATGCCGCCTCGGCCGTCAAGTCTGTCATTGTATCTGTCTTATCTGTACGCGACCCAACCGTAACGAGGTGGTGTGACGAAGGTGGCTGTCAGCTTTCCGGACGGATATTGAAAGGTCTATTCCCCACGCTGTCCTCACTTTGATCCCGGACTTTCTTCTGAGCCGTTGAGCCCATCAAACTCACACCGTGATGGCGAAAATGCCGGCCGCTCTTAACGGCGAAAATGACAGCAGGAACAATATCCCTGTCGTTCATCGTTCATCGACCATCCTGTCAATGTCTCTTGCTGGGAACTAAGCGAAGAACGCCCTTTCTGAATGATGAGAATAAATAGACTCAATCGGAAGGACTCGCGATGGATTCCATCACCAACCTGCACGCCAGCGTTAACCAAGCGCTAGCTCCATTTAATGCCCTGCGCGCCTATCTGAACGACCAGATCCTGGGACAAGGCAAGTTGGTGGAACGTCTTTTGGTCGCCCTGCTGGCAGACGGCCATCTGTTGGTAGAGGGTCCCCCCGGACTGGCCAAGACTCGTGCCGTCAAGGCGCTGGCTCGCGGCATGGAGGCCGACTTCCAGCGTCTCCAGTTCACTCCCGACATGCTACCTGCCGACCTGACTGGTTCCGACATCTACCGCCCCGAGGAAGGCGGCTTCCATTTTCAGCGTGGACCCCTGTTCCACAACCTGATTCTGGCCGACGAGATCAACCGTGCCCCCGCCAAGGTGCAGTCCGCCCTGCTGGAAGCCATGGCCGAGCGGCAGATCAGTGTCGGCGCCGCCACCTACCCCTTGCCCCGCCTGTTTCTGGTAATGGCCACCCAGAACCCGATCGAACATGAAGGCACTTACCCGTTGCCGGAAGCCCAACTGGACCGCTTCATGCTGCATACCCTGGTGGACTATCCGGACCGTGCCACAACCTTGCGCATCATGGAACTGTCACGCCGCGAAGCGCGAGAGGCGCTGGAATTGCCGCCGCCGGCCAAGCCGGTGACACAGGGTATCGTTTTCACTGCCCGCCAGGAGGTACTAAGTCTCACCCTGGCGGATTCGGTGGCCGAATACATCGCGGCCTTGGTCGAAGCAACTCGCATTCCGGAAAAGTACAGCGCCAAGCTGGCCGAATGGCTCCGCTGGGGCGCCAGCCCGCGCGCCGCGATCGCCATGGAGCGGGGCGCCCGCGCCCTGGCCTGGCTGGATAGTCGCAACTATGTCAGTCCCGATGACGTCCAGGCCATCGCGCCGGACGCCCTGCGCCACCGGCTGCTGCTGGATTACACGGCCCAGGCTCGCGGCGTCACGTCCCAGGAATGCGTGGACGAACTGTTGCGCCAGGTGCCTGCGCCATGATCCTTCCCGACCTGTCCGAACTGGTCGCCTTGCGGGGTGCCGCTCATGGTCTCAACCTGCATGTCCACCGTCCCGTCCTGGCCCGCTTGTATGGGGCGCACCGCAGCGCACAGCGCGGGCGCGGTCTGGAATTTGAGGAAGTGCGCCTCTACACGCCCGGCGACGACGTCCGGAATATCGACTGGCGCGTCACCGCACGTCGTGGCAAACCCCACACCAAACTGTTCCGGGAAGAACGCGAACGCCCAGTCTGGCTGGTGGCCGATCTGCACCCCGGGCTTTATTTCGGCAGCCGCCGTCAGTTCAAATCCGCGTTATTGGTGCGTTCGGCGGCCCTGCTGGCCTGGGTTGCAGTCTCCGGTGGCGACCGGCTTGGTGCGCTGATCGCCGATGGGAAGAATCCACCCCGAATCTTCCCGCCGCGCGCCAGGCAAGCCGGCGTGCTGCCGGTGCTCGAAGCCCTGGTGGAGGCCCAACCGCGAAGACCAGGCGTAACCGAGTCCGACAATTTGACCGTGGCGTTGAACGCTTTGCGGCCAATTCTCCAGCCCGGCAGCCTGGTCCTGGTCCTGAGCGACTTCAGCGGTCTGAGCGATCTGGCAGAAGCCGCATTGGCGGGACTTGCGTTACACAATGACTTGCGCCTGCTGTGGCTGGTCGATCCCCTGGAAAACGCCGGTCTGCCGGCGGGGCGCTACCGCGTTGGCCTGCCTGGGCGTCTTTGGTGGCTGGATGGAGATCGCAGCCGCGCAGCGTGGCTGGATAAATGGCAGGCACGGACGCGACAGCTGGGCGATCTGGCGCGCCGGCTCAATCTGCCGCTGATCCGTCTTAACACCGCCGATCCGGTTGTCGATGTCCTCCCGCCGCTGCTAAGGGAACCTGCTTGGGCGGCATGAACAGCGACTGGCTCAAACAACTGGCGCCGGCCCATGCGCCGCCGCCGCCAGGATGGTGGCCGCCGGCACCGGGTTGGTGGGTAGTTGCAGCGCTGATCGCGTTTGCTATCGCAGCACTGATTTACTGGCTCGGGCGCCCTGCCGGCCGGCTGCGCCGGGCGGCGTTAAGCGAACTCAAAAAACTGGAATCCACCCCGAGCGACGACACCCGATTGGCGAGGGAACTTGAACACCTGATGCGGCGCTACGCAGTCGCTGCTTACGGCCGCGAGGCAGTGGCCGGGTTGAGCGGGGAGTCCTGGTTGGCTTTCATTACTTGTCACGGCGGCCGGGTCCTGGCCGGTGAATCTGGCCAAAGCCTGGTGCGCGCTGCCTATGGGGGACCGGCACAGCCTGATAGGAAACGCTGGCTGGAAGGTGCCCGGGGCTTCCTCAGAGGGCGGCCATGATCAACATTGAATGGCCGTGGATGCTGCTGTTCCTGCCGCTGCCTTGGCTGCTCGCCCTCTGGCTGGCTCCCGCCCAGCCCCGGAGTGCGGCACTGTTCCTGCCTTTCGCCGCATCCGTTGCTGCGAATTCGACATCCATCGCTCAGACCCTGACCCGCCCGCGCAAGCTGCTTTTTGCCCTGATCTGGCTGTTGCTGGTGTTCGCTGCCATCCGTCCGCAATGGCTGGGTGATCCCCAACCGGTGCCCACTACCGGGCGGCGCCTGCTGCTGGCGGTGGACGTCTCCGGCTCCATGGCCACCCAGGACATGGCCAATGGCTACAGCCGGCTGCAGGTGGTGCAGAAGGTGGGGGGAGATTTCATTCGCCGCCGGCACGGCGATCAGGTGGGGCTCATCCTGTTCGGCACGCGACCCTATTTGCAGGCGCCGCTCACCACCGACCTGGACACGGTGGGTCACTTCCTCGATGAGGCCATGATCGGCGTGGCCGGCACGCAGACCGCCATTGGCGACGCGATCGGCTTGGGCATCAAGCGGTTGCGCGGCGATCCAGGCGAGGCTGGCCACAAGGGCGAAATGGTGATGATCCTGCTTACCGATGGCGCCAATGACGCGGGAGTGATGCCTCCGGAAGAGGCCGCCAGAATGGCCGCTTCCTCGGGCCTGCGCATCTACACCATAGGCGTGGGTGCTGCAGATCAACCGGGTTTCTTCGGCGTGGGCAGCAATAGCGACCTGGATGAGTCGACCCTCAAGCGAATCGCCCAATTGACAGGCGGCGAATACTTCCGCGCCACGGATGCCGAAGATCTTGAGAGGGTGTATGCGCGCATCGACAAGCTGGAACCCAGCGCCGCCCGGCAACAATGGTATCGGCCCCGCGACGAATGGTTTCCGTGGCCCCTGGGCGTGGCTTTGTTGCTCAGCCTGCCCGCGGTACTGTGGAGCGGAAGGAAATGGGCGTGATGCAGGAATTGCATTTTCTTCGCCCGGTCTGGTTGCTGGCCCTTCCATTGCTCTGGGGGCTGAGTCTCTGGTTGGCCCGGCGTCGCACCCATGACGGCGACTGGTCAGGGCTCATCGATCCGGAACTGCTGCCCGGGCTGCGGCTGGAGGCTGGCGCCAAATCCAGTCGCACGCCCTGGCCTTGGCTGGCCCTCGCCTGGACCCTGGCGGCGTTGGCGCTGGCCGGACCCAGTTGGCAGCAGGCAAGATCCGCCGCCTATCACGGCAATAGCGCGTGGGTGCTGGTATTGGACCTCTCCCCCTCCATGGCGGCGACCGATCTGACGCCAAACCGGTACACTCGCGCCCGCTTTGCCCTGGACGATCTTCTCGATGCGGCACGCGACGCGCGGGTCGGGCTGGTCGTGTTTGCCGATGAGTCCTACACTGTCACCCCGCTGACCGATGACGTTGCCACGATCCGCGCCTTGTTGCCGCCCCTGCAACCAGACATCATGCCCAGCACCGGCGACAATCTGGCGCCAGCCCTCGAACAGGCCGGACGACTGATTGAGCAGGGCGGCGGCAAGAATGGCCAAGTGGTAGTGCTCACTGATGGTTTCGCCGATCCCGCCGCGACCTTCGAAGCTGCGCAAAAGCTCAAATCGCGGGGAATCACGGTGAATGTGGTGGGAATCGGCACGCGCTCAGGCGCACCGCTTAGCCAGGCAGGTGGAGGTTTTGCCGAGAACAAACAGGGTCACATCAGCCTTGCCCGTCTGGACGTCAGTCAGCTGCAGCAACTGGCCTCGACGGGGGGCGGACATTATGTAGATCCGAACCGGTTGCCCAGTCTGATCGGCGATCTGCAGGCGCGGCCGAACCGGATCAGCCAGGCCAGTGAAAGAAGGGGTCTGCGGGTGGCGCATTGGCTGGACGGGGGAATATGGCTGCTGCCGCTGCTGCTGGTGGCGACGGCCCTTCTGGCTCGGCGGGGGTGGTTGTGATGCGCAGGCTCTTGTTCGCGTGGCTGCTTCTCTGGGCGGTGACGGCCTACGCAGGCGACTGGTGGGACAGCCTGTGGCATACCCCAGATCAGCGCGGCGAACAACTCTTGCAACAGGGCAATGCGACCGCTGCAGCGCACACCTTCAGCGATCCGCGCCGCAAGGCCTACGCTGAGCTGCAAGCTGGCAACTACGTCAATGCAGCGCATGATTTCGCCGCTTTCGATGACACAAACGGCAACTATAACCGCGGCAATGCCTTGGCCCTGGCAGGCCAGTTGCAGGAGGCTATCAAGGCTTACGATGCAGCCCTGGCTCGCGCCCCGGGCGATCTGGACGCCCGCCACAACAGGGACCTGGTGGCCAGGGAACTGAAGAAAAAATCGCCTCAGTCCAAGCCTTTCTCTGCTGAGAGTTCCTCACCAACTGATCAAAACCGCGGGGGCAAGGGCCAAGCCAATAT
>JBAWGM010000402.1:0-1686 GCA_049592895.1 Thiobacillaceae bacterium
GGTCCGCGTTATAGGCGAAGCCAAGGGTGTCGCCGTTGCCGGAAAAGCGACTGCCCAGAGCCGGAGAGAGCGCCAGACCGTATTCGCGCGAACGCAGCAGGATCTCGGTGCTGCCAAGCGTGCCGGCGGCGAGGATCACGATGTCGGCCCGCAGGGAAAGCGGCGACGCTGTCTCGGACTCGTCGGCGCGCTTTGCCTGCACCAACCAGTGTCCGTCTTCGCGCTCGATGCGGCGGGCGCGCACGCCGGTGAAGATTTCTGCGCCGTGGTTCACCGCATCCGGCAGGTAGTTCATGAGCACGGTATTCTTGGCGGCATAGTTGCAGCCGGTGACGCAGTCACCGCACCCCACGCACGGACCCTGCGTGGTGCCCACATGATTGAGGCCGCCAGCGAATTCCTCGAAGTTGATCGCCAGCGTAACAGCCTTGCAAGGCTCATCCAGGTGTGCGGCCGCCTGCGCGAGGGCAGCGGTCTTGTGCAAGCGCGGATAGGTATCGGGGTAGGCGGCGGGACGCAGCATCGCCTCGGCGCGGGCAAACCAGGGGTCGAGCGACACATTGCGGATTTCTGCCGGCCAGCGCAGATCGGCGAGCAGCCGCGGATCGGGGCGCAGGGCAATGGCGGCGTTGATCAGAGACGTGCCGCCCAGCCCACAGCCAACGACGGCGTTGATGTCCTTGTTGAAGCGCACGTCAAATAGCGCTGCGGGGGAGCCAAAATGCTTGATGGGCGCGTCCATCTGCACCTCGTCCAGCAGTTCCAGTTCGGTGCGCGGATACTCACCCGGCTGGATCTCGCGCCCGCGTTCGATCACGCATACCCGCCTGCCCGCGCGGGCAAGGCGCGATGCCGCAATAGCGCCACCATAGCCGGAACCGATCACGAGCACGTCGTAGTGCTGCTTCAGTTTCTCGATCGGGGAAGCGAGTCTGGGCATGGTGGCCTCCTTAACGTGAGCGTCGCGAAACGACTCGATTGACCCCCTCGCCCCGCTTGCGGGGAGTGGGTCGGGGTGAGGGGAACGATCATGGCGCCCAACGGTTATGATCCGGGGTGGCGCGTGCCGCCATGACCGGGGGGACGACGAACGGCTCAAGATCCGTCGGCTGGAAAAGTGCAGCGGAATAGTTCAATAGTCGTTACAAGTCACGAGTTGAGCAAGTCACTGGATCAAGCATCGGGCGCAATCCGTGTTGTTCTCTGCATCCTATATTCTCTCTTCGCATCGCCGCTTCAGGTCCGCATTCATCTGTTCATACACGGGTGGCCCATGGCCGCGCAGAATCAGCCAGGCAAGCGGCAGCAGCAGCCCGCTGAAGATCTCGCCATGGCGGAAGGTGATCCGGTCCGTTGCCAGGCGCTCGATAGCGAAGTAATGCTCGGCACGAAACAGCCATGGCCGCAGGAGCTCGCCGGCCCAGCGCAATTCGCGCGATGTCGCGACCTTGAGCACAGTTGCCGTCGCATTCATGCGGACGCCGCGCGGCAGTTCGCAGCGAAACCTGATCTGCGTGCCGACCGCCGGCTCGCCCTGGATCTGAAGCAAAAAATGGTTCCATTCCGGATAGCGGGCAAAATCCCCCAATACGTCCCACACCTGCTGCGGACTGGCGACAATTTCGATTGCGGTGTCGATGCTTCTGGGCATGGCTTGGCACTTGGTTGTTTAGGCCGCTGCTATCG
>JBAWGM010000403.1:0-15187 GCA_049592895.1 Thiobacillaceae bacterium
GATCGCGCGCGATCGCCGCGTCGTCGCTCGCCGCGCCCAGCCCGCGTGCGACGCGGCCGAGCAGCTCGCCGGCTCGTTGCACGCTGTCAGTCATAGTCCATCTCTGCGCGGCTCTTCTTGTCCCAGTCGCCGAGCTTGAAATCGAACTTGCGCGTTGAGCGCAGCGGCACGACCTTGTAGGACTTCACGCCGAGTGCGTCGAGGTGCTTGCGCGGGGTCTTGAAGGTGCTGTTCTGCTTCGGCCAGGGCAGCACGTGGGCCATGGTCTGGTCCACGGGCTGGGTCGGGGTGTCCACGGCATGCTTCAATGCGGCCGCGGCGCGCTGGTTCCACAGCGACAGCCACCCGCCGGCAGGCCGGGTGGCGAGATCCTGCGCCTCGATGTCGGGAACGCCCGGTGATTTGAAGTAACCCAGGTGCTCGGCCCACAGTTTGCGCCGCAGCTTGTCGACCACGGGGCTGGAGCCGTCGCTGTTGATGAAGCAGCCGTTGACCTCAATCGCGCGCTGCTGGCGGAACAGGTCGAAACCGAGGAAACCGTTGAGCGCGTCCCACAGCAGCATCGAATCCAGCGACAGGCCGTCGAGGTTGGCCGAACCAATGGTAGCCCACTGGTTGTCGACCACCGCGGCCTTGGCGTGCACGTAGATTGGCAGCATGCGTGGGCGCGGCGTGGCCACCTCGTGGGTCCAGTGCGTGAACACGCCAAACCATTTCGGATTGTCCAGGTCTTCGCCGATCGCCTCGCGGATGCGATGGATCAGCCGGCGCTGCTTGAACGGATAGAAAGGCACATCGGGCGCGATGTTGCACACCACGATTACCTGCAGGTCGGGTTGCGGCGTGCCGTCCGCCTTGGGCGGCCGGTTGCGTTTGGCCTTGATGGCGCCGACGATCGCTTCGCCGATGGCGTCGTTGGTGAAGTACTGGGTCTCGATATAGACGAAGTCCTCGGCTGCCGCGATCGCGCGCTGGTAGGCTTCGAGGATGCCCTTCTCGCCGTCCTCCGGAATGCCGGGCACATCCTTGAAGCGGCCCGAAGTGAGGGTGCGCACGATTTGCACGTCGCATACGCCGTCCTCGTCCAGAAAGCCGTCAAGCGCAGCATCGAGCGTGGCATCGCGTGCGACCGGCATGGCGTCGCCGATCGGCTCAGCGGGTCCTGGGAAGGAGGTCAATGGTTCGTTCGAGCGCACCGTGTCCCACAACAGCTTGAGCGTCTCCTGCAGGTGCGCCACCGCCGGGCCGCTGACGGCAAAGCCGGCGTCGTGCTTGGGGAAACCGTCGGAGCCGCCGCGGATCGGCGCGTCGATCAGATGGTCGTGGGTGTCGAAATAGCTTTGACCGAAAGGCGAACCGATCGACAGCGCATGAGTCCAGTCGGCCACGATGAGCTTGGCGTGCATCACGCCCGCGGTGGTGAGCACCGGCTGCTCGAACGGTGCGGTCTTGATTTTCGCGGCGTTGGCGCGCGTGAAATAGGCGTCGACTTCATCCGCGTCGGTGAAGTCTTCATCGAGCAGGGCGGCGGTGCGTATGCCGTCCGTCCCGGCGAGCGGAAGAAGCACCGCACCAACCGCGATTTTGACGAACAGCGGCACCTTCACCGCGTTGAGCACGATGCGAACGTCCACACCGCGACTGGCTGCATCGATGAGCAGCCGTTCAGGGCGCGCCCCGGCGACCGGACCGCCGAGGGGCGGGCTTTGCGCGTCCGGTTGCGTGCCCTGGAAGTCGAAGATCAGCTTGGTCGGTTCCTGAGTTGCGTCAGGAATATAGACGTCTGGCAGCGGGAAGAACAACTGCGACATCGCGATCGCCTGCTTGGCCTCGCGCATCAGGTTCGCGGCATGGCGAAACGCGTCCTCGTCCATCAGCGTGGTGACGCGGTTGCCCGCCTTGAAACCCCAGCCGAAACCGTTGGGCGACTGGATGCTGGTCTGGCCGGTGCCGAGCGTAACCAGCAGACCGTAGGCGTCGGCCTCGCGTACCACATAGTCGGCCGCGCGGCTCAAGGGGTCGCCGTCGATGTCCTGCATGACTTCGCGCCCGTCGGACGTCTTGAATGGGATCCGTCGGCCGGCGAGGTCCTCGACTCTGAGTTCCAGCGTGCGGTGGCCTTCGTTCGACAAGTCGCGCCGGTAGTTGATGAATTCAACCGAGCCATCGACCTGCGTGACGACCGTGCTGGCGAGCGCGTCGCTGCCGATCAGCCATTTTTCGCCGTGCAGCGTGACGCGAAAGCCGATCAGCGCCTTGGGCCGTCCCTGAGCGTCAAGGCCGTCGCTGACGAAGCGTCCGATGAAGTGGGTGCTCATCGGGCCTAGGGACGCAAGGGCTGCGGCCGGGTCTGGCCTGGTTCCACGCCTCGCCTCTGTTGAAGGCGTCGACGCACCGCTGTGACGCGCGCTGCACCACGAAGCTGCCAGTCTCCTGCGACTGCGATGAAGCTAACATCGCGTGCGCGAAACGTATCCCCCGAGTCAAGCGCTCGGCAGCGGGGCACAATCCTGTATGACGACAGAACGCGGACCATAACTCAATTTAGCGCAGTTTCCAGCCTAGACAAGACGTTCCGAGCAGAGCCCTGCGGCGTTCTTAAGTAAACTGAAACCAGAGGATCAAAGAAGTGGCTTCGCTTGTTTGAACAGCCTTCCGCGACCTATAAGTGGAACTCGGGTGCGTTAATGGTGCGTCTGGCAAGAACAATCATCGTCGGCCTGCTGGCTCTTGGCGCAAGTGCGACGAGGGCTGAAACCCTGAGTGGCGACATCGTCAGCATCTCGGACGGCGATACGCTGACCCTGCTGGTTGGGCGAAAGCAGCACAGAATACGCATTGCCGGCATTGACGCGCCTGAGCACTTCCAACCACACGGCAATCGGTCCAGAAGCAACCTTTCCCGGTATGCATACAGGCGGGATGCGAGGGCCGAATGTTACAAGAAGGATATTTATGGTCGTGACGTATGCAAGGTCTGGGTCAAGCCATTTGATTGTTCCAACTGCGGCAAGTCAGTGGATGTGGGTTTGGCGCAAGTGAGCGACGGCATGGCCTGGTGGGATCGGAATCATGCAAGCGAGCAATCGGATGAAGATCGTGGGCGCTATCAGAGCGCGGAAACCATGGCCAAGCTCAGAGGCTTTGGATTATGGAGAAACGCGAAGCCAGTGCCACCCTGGGCGTGGCGTCACAGCTTTCCCAGGGGAAGCGAGTGACTGCCGGATACACGCTACTCGTAAGCGGTGGCGACTGCAGTCGGGCCGAATACGCAGTGGCTCACCAGGTTCTTCCCATCCCACCGATGCAGCATGAAACCACCGGGTTCCAGAGTCCACGATAACGGAGCATCGGGCCGAGTATCCAGATGAATCTGGTGCGCCGGGCTGGGACAAATGCACGCAGGTATTCCGGCCCAGCGGGTAAAGACGGCGCGATGCACATGGCCGCAGCTCAGCCCGACGACGTGGATGTGTTCGGCCAGCACCTCGGCGAGTGCCTGCGGATTCGCCAGTTTGATGGCATCCATGCCGGGAATGCCGCAGTCAAATGGCGGGTGGTGCAGAAAGATCAAACTGGGAAGGCGATGAGCGCTGAGCACGTTGTCAAGCCAGCCTAGCCGGGCTTTGCACAGCCAGCCGGCTTCCCTGCCTTCATCCAGAGTGTCCAGGCAGATCAGGTTCAGGCCCGGCAACTCGATCAGATATTGCAGATAGCCATCGCCGGCAACGGGCAACGCGGCCGTGGCGCCAAAGATTGCTCTCAACCCGGCGCGGCTATCGTGATTGCCGCTCATAAGCACATAAGGCATGGCCAGCCTGTCCAGCAGGCCTTTCAGCGTCTCGTATTCGCTGACATCGCCAGTATCGGCGAGGTCGCCGCTGGCGACAACCAGTTGCGGGCGATCCGGCAGACTGTTGATGCGCTTCACGCAGGCCTCGAGAAAGGCGGCAGTGTCAATGCGGTCTGCCACCAACTGGCCTGGTCGCCGCAGGTGCAGGTCACTGATCTGCGCGATCAGGATCATGGCGTGTTTGCCTGCTGATAAGGACCTTCCAGTTCGCTGACGTAGTCCTCTACCGCCCGACCTTCGCGTGAAAGAAACGCTCCCACCGCTGACCGGATGCGCTGATCCGCCAGCCAATGCCGAGAGTCGGTAATGACGGGCAAGAAGCCGCGTGCGAGCTTGTGCTCGCCTTGGGCGCCGCCTTCAAACGCCTTGAGACGCTGGCTGATGCAATATTCCATACCCTGGTAATAGCAGGTTTCGAAATGCAGGCCGGGCACAAATTGCTGGCTGCCCCAGTAGCGGCCATAGAGCCGCTCGCTGTCCCTGAGATTCAGGGCCGCGGCAATGGGTTTGCCGTTCTGGTAGCCCAAGACCAGCACGCAGTGTTGCGGCAGGTGTTCGCCCAGGCGGAGAAAGAAATCCAGGTTCAGATAGGGCGTGGATTGGTGGGCGCGGTAGGTGCGGACATAACAGCGATGAAAGAAATCCCAATCCTCTTGCCGGATGTCGCTACCCTGGCGAATTTCAAAGCGCAGCCCGGCGTCAAACACTTTGCGGCGCTCCTGGCGGATTTTCTTGCGCTTGTCGCGGTTCAGGCCGGCAAGAAATTCGTCGAAACTGGCGTAGCCCGGATTCAGCCAGTGGAACTGGTAGCCCTGACGCCGCATCAAGCCTGCCTGCTCCAGAGCCTGGTTTCCATCGTCATCCGGAAACAGACAATGAAACGACGATAGCTCCTCTTCCTCGGCAAACGCCAACGCTTCGCGCACCAGATGCCCTCGATCCGCATCCAGAGGGGCGAGGAGCCGTGGACCGGGCACCGGAGTAAAGGGAATCGCACACAGTAGCTTGGGATAATACGGTCGGCCCAGTTGCTCATAGGCGTTGGCCCAAGACCAGTCAAATACATATTCGCCGTAGGAATGGGTTTTCAGATAGAGCGGCATCGCGCCAACCAGCCGGTTCTGCCGCCACAGGGTCAGGTGCCGGGGTTGCCAGCCGGTACGGACGCTAACGCAACTGCTGGCTTCCAATGCGTACAGAAAAGCGTGCTGGAGCATGGGTTGAGTGCCGGCCAGCCGATTCCATTCGGCGACAGGAATTTGTTCGAGGCTCGTGCAAAAGCGTGCTTCCGTTGCTTCTAAATCCAACGGATTTCCCCCAGAATGCTGGTTCTAATCGAATTGAAAGTTCCGAGCCCATGAATTTACATGAGTTCCAGGCCAAACAGTGGCTGCGTGATTTCGGCGTGCGCGTTCCCAAAGGCGCAGCGGCATCCAGAGCGGAAGAAGCACGGGCCGCGGCGGAAGAAATTGGCGGCAAGTCCTGGGTGGTAAAGGCCCAGGTTCATGCAGGCGGCCGAGGCAAGGCTGGCGGAGTGAGAATCGCGTGGAGCCTTGATGAGGTGGAGAACTTTGCAGCATCGCTGCTGGGCAAGGCCTTGGTGACGGATCAGAACGCTCCGGATGGCCAGCCGGTGAAAAAAGTGCTGGTGGAAGAGACGCTCCTGATTGCGCGTGAACTTTATCTGTCGCTTCTGGTGGACCGGGAGGCGGAGCGTATCGCGGTGGTAGTCTCTGCATCCGGTGGCATGGATATCGAGGAGCTTGCACGTGTCAGTCCGGAAGAAATCCTCAAGGCCCATTGCGATCCCGTCAACGGCCTGCTGCCTTACCAATGCCGCGAGCTTGCCTTCGGTCTTGGCCTAAAGGCTGAGGCTTTCCAGGATTTTTGCAAGCTGCTGCCGCAGCTCTATCGACTGTTTGTGGAAAGCGATCTAGCGCTGCTCGAAATCAATCCGCTGATCGTCACCCAGGACAACCACATCTTGCCGCTCGACTGCAAGATGAGCGTGGACGACAATGCGCTGTACCGGCAGAAGGCGCTCGCCGGATTGGGCGACATGAGCCAGATGGATCCCAAGGAAGGGGCTGCGCACGAAGCCGGCATCAACTACATCGCGCTTTCGGGCAATATCGGCTGCATGGTCAACGGGGCCGGGCTGGCCATGGCCACGATGGACCTGATCAAGCTGCATGGCGGTGAACCGGCCAATTTCCTCGATGTGGGCGGGGGCGCCACGGCGGAGACCGTGGCAAAGGCATTCAAGATCATTCTGGCGGACACCAAGGTCAGAGCCGTGCTGGTCAATATCTTCGGCGGCATCATGCGCTGCGACATCATTGCGGAGGGCATCATCGCCGCCATCCGCGAGGTGGGTGTGCAGATTCCGGTAGTGGTGAGGCTGGAAGGCACCAATGTCGATCTGGGCAAGCAGAAGCTCAAGGACAGCGGGCTGGCGGTGATCACGGCCGACGATCTGACCGATGCGGCCGAACAGGTGGCAGCAGTCACATAGGACAATGGCATACCACGACCGAGCCCCAGAATAACGCCAATCTGGAACCAGACATGTTTACCCCCGGGACGTCTGTTTACTTCGTGCACGAACTGCCTGTCCGCAAGCAAATGGACAAACCGGAACCATGAGTATCCTGATCAACAAAGACACTAAGGTCATCTGCCAAGGCTTCACGGGCAAGCAGGGGACATTCCACTCCGAGCAGGCCATTGCCTATGGCACAAGAATGGTTGGGGGAGTAACGCCGGGCAAGGGCGGGCAAACCCATCTGGGGCTGCCGGTGTTTAACACGGTGCGTGATGCGGTGAACGGGACAGGCGCCAAGGCCTCAGTCATTTACGTGCCGGCCGCATTCGCCGCAGACTCCATCCTGGAAGCGGCGGATGCGGGCATCGAGGTGGTCGTCTGCATCACGGAAGGCGTGCCGGTACTGGACATGCTCAAAGTCAAGGCAGCGCTCAAGGCGACGGGCGCGAGACTCATCGGCCCAAACTGCCCCGGCATCATCACCGCGGGCGAATGCAAGATCGGTATCATGCCCGGTTTCATTCACCAGCCAGGCAAGGTGGGCGTCGTTTCCCGTTCCGGCACGCTTACGTATGAAGCAGTCTATCAAACCACGCGCCTGGGCCTGGGCCAGACCACCTGCGTGGGCATAGGCGGCGACCCGGTCAAAGGATTGGATTTCATCGATTGCCTGGAGCTTTTTGAGGCCGATCCGCAAACCGAGGCCATCATTATGGTGGGGGAAATCGGCGGCACTCGCGAAGAACAGGCAGCCGAATACATCAAGACTCACGTTACCAAGCCTGTGGCTGCCTATATTGCCGGCCTGACCGCGCCCAAGGGTAAGCGCATGGGCCACGCGGGCGCCATCATCGCGGGTGGCACGGGCACGGCCGGTGCCAAGATCGCCGCACTGGAAAAGGCCGGGGTGGTGGTGGCCAGAAGCCCGGCCGGAATGGGCGAGGCCATGGTCGAGGCCATTAGACGAAAGCGCAGCCGGTGAAAATCGCCCTGGCCCAGATAAACACAACGGTTGGAGACATGGCGGGCAATGCCGCCCTGATCAAGCGCTGCATGGCGGAAGCGAAGGCGGCGGGGGCGGGCCTTCTGCTGACCCCGGAGATGAGCGTTTGCGGCTATCCGGCGGAAGACCTGGTGCTGCGCGAAGATTTCTGCCGGATCTGCGAACAGACGGTCCAGCAACTGGCGGCCGCAACCCGCGATATCACGCTGATTGTGGGTTATCCCAGGCTGCAGGGCGGGAGCCGCTACAACGCCGCCGCGGTGCTGCGCGACGGCCAGGTGCTCACCGTGTACCACAAACAGAAACTCCCCAACCATACGGTGTTCGATGAATTGAGAACCTTCGAGCCAGGCCTGGCCTGTTGCGTATTCGACGTGGAGGGAGTGCGCTTTGGCCTGAACATCTGCGGCGACATCTGGGAGCGCGGCCCGGCGGAAATCACGGCCGGCGCGGGCGCCCGGGTGCTGCTGGTGCCCAATGCTTCGCCCTATCACAGGGTCAAGCAAAAGGAACGCTATCAGGTTGTCCGCGATCGCATCGCAGAAGCGGGTGTTTCAGTGATTTATTGCAACCAGATCGGCGGACAGGATGAACTGGTGTTCGACGGTGCGTCCTTTGCCATGGACGATTGGGGTGAACTGACTCACCAGTTTCCTGCCTGGCAGGAAGGCATGTTTTATCTGTCCATTGAGAACGGTGCCATCATACCGGGCGAAATTACACCTTTGCCGGATGAAGTTGCGGAAGTGTATGAAGCCCTCAAGTTGGGGGTCAGGGACTATGTTGGCAAGAACGGTTTCCCCAGCGCCATATTGGGAATGTCGGGAGGAATTGACTCTGCGCTCACACTCGCCGTGGCGGTTGATGCGCTCGGCGCGGACCGTGTGCATGCGGTTATGATGCCTTCCGAATTCACCGTCGACATCAGCCTGGAAGACGCACGCGAAATGGCGCAGATCCTCGGCGTTGCCTATAGGGAAATCGCGATCAAGCCGGTATACGATGCCTTTATCGGCCAGCTTGCGGAACAGTTCGGCCGGCGGCCCTTTGACACCACTGAGGAAAACATCCAGGCGCGCATCCGCGGGACCTTGTTGATGGCGTTGTCCAACAAGCTCGGGCACATCGTGCTGACCACCGGCAACAAGAGTGAAATGGCGGTGGGCTATGCCACCCTGTATGGAGACATGGCCGGCGGTTTCGGCGTGTTGAAGGACGTGCCCAAGACCCTGGTCTACCAGTTGGCCAACTATCGCAACGGCCAGTCCAAGGTGATTCCCCAGCGCATCATCGACCGGCCGCCTTCGGCCGAACTGCGCCCGGACCAGACGGACCAGGATACCCTGCCGCCCTACGATGTGCTGGATGCCATCCTGGAGCGCTATGTGGAACTGGATATGGACCCGGGAGCGATCGTAGCCGATGGCTTCGATGTTGCCACGGTAAGAAAGGTGGTCCACATGATTGATCGGGCAGAATACAAGCGCCGCCAATCGACACCCGGGGTGCGAATCACCCCGCGCAATTTTGGCAAGGACCGACGCTATCCGATAACATCGAAGTATCATCCTGAAAAGAATCTTTAGGAGACCACAAGTGAAGAAGATCGAAGCCATCATCAAGCCGTTCAAACTCGACGAGGTTCGCGAGGCGCTGTCAGAAATCGGCGTCACCGGCCTGACTGTCACCGAAGTTAAAGGTTTCGGCCGGCAGAAGGGGCATACGGAACTGTACCGCGGAGCCGAGTACGTCGTGGACTTCTTGCCCAAGGTCAAAGTGGAAGTGGTGGTTGGGGCTGATCTCGCTGACAAGGCCATCGAGGCCATCGTGGGCGCGGCTCGCACCGGCAAGATCGGCGATGGAAAGATTTTCGTCTACCCGGTCGAACAGGTGATCCGAATTCGCACTGGGGAAGAGGGGGAAGCCGCGATTTAACGAGGTTCTGTCCCTCGTCCAGGCAAGCCGACGACTCTGGCTGAATTGCAAAGATCCTTAACCCCGTGCCCTATCCTTTAGGGAGGGAAAGATGTCCTTACCAGAATTTCCACCAGGATCGTTCCGACAGATCGACGCCCTGAGAATATTTGCTGTTGGGAAAATTCATTTTCAGCACTCGCATGGCGTCGTCTCTTAAATCCTTGATCCCCAGCTTGTCGTACGACACCACCATGATTGCCAGGGCCTCTTCCACCGCAGGGGTTTGAGGGTAATTCTTGACGACATTGTCAGCCCGGTTGGCGGCGGCCACATAGGCCTGTCGCTTGAGGTAGTACTTGGCCGTATTGATTTCACTGTAGGCAATTGCGTTGACCAGGTATTTCATCCGCGCCAAGGCGTCCGGAGTGTATTTGCTGTCGGGGAAGCGGGTGCTCAGTTCCTTGAAAGAATCAAACGCATCCTTGGCCGCCTTTTGATCCCGTTCGCTCAGGTCCTGTTCGACCAGGCCGGAAAACAGGCCAGTGTCCTCGGTAAAGTTGGCCAGGCCCTTAAGATAATAGGCGTAATCGACGTTAGGGTGATTGGGGTGCAACTTGATGAAGCGATCGCTGGCGGTAATGGCAGATAAGGTTTCATTGTCCTTGTAGTAGGCATAAGCAATATCGAGCTGGGCTTGCTGGGCGTAGCGTCCGTAGGGATACCGGGACTCCAGGGTCTCGTATAGCTTTATCGCACGTTCGTAGTTACCCCCATTGAGGTTGTCCTTGGCTTCGCTGTACAGCTTCTGGGCGGACCAGCCCGCGGTTTCGTCCTGAACCTCAGGCAGCAGGCTGCAGCCTGCCAGCCCGAGGAACAATGCAAGGCCGGTCAGGGTCAGAAACCGGCGCAACCAGTTGGAGATCAGCATACGAATCATGACGAACGAATCGGAAGACTTGGTGAATTATAAGGGAAATCCCGACGAAGACCGGCGCGAATGCATTGTGCCGGAAGCCCTGGCAGGCCAGCGGCTGGACCAGGCGCTATCCGAGCTTTACCCGGAATTCTCTCGCAGCCGGCTACAGGCCTGGATCAAGTCAGGCAAAGCCCAGTTGAACGGTGACGTGAAAGATTCCAGCGACAAGGTCTGGGGCGGGGAGACCCTTATTCTCTGGCCCGAACCGGAGCCTGGAACCACCCCGGATCGACCCGAGGCCATTCCGCTTAGAGTGGTGTTTGAGGATGCAGCCCTGCTGGTCATAGACAAGCCTGCGGGCATGGTGGTGCATCCGGGCAATGGCAATCCGAGCGGCACGCTGCTCAATGCACTGCTGCATCATTGCCCCCATGTCTCCGATTTGCCTCGGGCAGGCATTGTCCACCGGCTTGACAAGGAAACCTCGGGGCTGCTGGTGGTGGCAAAAACGCTTAGGGCCCATACGGAACTGATACGCCAGCTTCAGGCACGGACCGTAAAACGAGAATATTTCGCCTTGGTGCAGGGCGAAATTGACCAGGCTGGTACGGTGGATCTGCCGCTGGCGCGCGATCCCTTTAACCGAACCCGCCGCGCGGTCCATCCCATGGGCAAGCCTGCCATAACCCATTATTCAATTCTGGAGCGCTTTCCTGCCGCCACCTTGCTCAATTGCAGCCTGGAAACCGGGCGCACCCATCAGATCCGGGTGCATATGGCCCATCTGCAGCATCCGCTGGTAGGTGACAAGGTTTATGGCTCAATGCGGCGCGGGCGGGGCATGCATTTTCCTCGTCATGCTTTGCACGCCTGCCGTCTGGGTCTGGTACACCCGTACACCGGCAAAAAAATGACATGGGAATCACCCTTGCCACCCGATCTGATCGCTTTACTCGATGTAATGCGCAAGGGTGGCACGTGGATGTAATCCGGGCCGACTGGCCGGCGCATTCCAGAGTCAAGGCTTGCATGACTACGCGCTTGGGAGGGGTGAGCCGGCCGCCGTTCGAAAGTTTGAATCTGGGCGACCACGTGGGCGATACCGCTGCGCTGGTCAGCGAAAATCGCACCCGACTGCGGGACATCCTGCCCGCGGAACCGTATTGGCTCAGGCAGATGCATGGCCGTGGCGTGGTGTGTGCGGAGGAAGGAACCGACCTGCCGCAGGCCGACGCAGCTTTTTCGCGCCGGACAGGCACCGTGTGTGCCGTGATGACTGCGGACTGCCTGCCGGTATTGTTCTGTGACGAAGCAGGAAGCGTGGTGGCGGCGGCCCATGCAGGCTGGCGCGGACTCGCTGCCGGCGTGCTGGAAGCCACAGTGACGGCGATGAACGCACCCGTCGACAGGATTCTGGCCTGGATGGGCGCGGCTATCGGGCCACAAGCCTTCGAGGTGGGAGAAGACGTACGCAAGCAATTTGTGAATGATCTTGCGGCCACCGCTGATGCCTTCGGGCCCGGCAAGGAAGCGGGCAAATGGCGGGCTGATATTTACCGGCTGGCCCGGCTTCGTTTGGCGCGAATCGGGGTAACCCAAGTCTATGGCGGCGGCTTGTGCACTTATACTGATGGCCTGCGCTTCTATTCTTTCCGCCGCGATGGAAGAACCGGCCGCATGGCCAGTCTGATCTGGCTGCAGGACTGAGCTCGGAATACGGGATTGGGCCCAACCCGGGGTCTGCTCCCCGGTATAATCACGCATTCTTCCGCATGATCGCCAGCTTTCAGCAGTTGCTATTGATCGGAATGTGCATCCGCAGCATTCTGCGGGTCCGCCATCTTGCGGGCGCGCCGTAGGCGTCGTCGCGGTCCGTCGGCGATATAGGTGAGCAGGAGCAGGGGCACAGCGCCCAAGCCAACAAGAATGGCGAGGCCCTTGATGAGGCTGGCTGAAGTGGCAGCAATCATGAGGATCACGTAGGCCCAGCCGATTGCGACGATGTACATGAGTCAATTTTAGTATCTTGTGATGTGTATTCTGAATATTGCCGCTTACCGGTTTCGGCCCCTCGACGACCTGCCGGCCCTCAAGCGGCGGCTTGAGGACCAGGCCCGTACGCTGGAATTGAAGGGTACCGTGTTGCTGGCTCCGGAAGGCATCAACTGCTTTCTCTCTGGTCTGGAAGAAAATGTGCATATATGGCTGGCCAGTTTGCAGGTGGACTCGCGTTTTGCCGGCTTGGAAGTCAAGCGCAGCTTTTCCGACTATGTGCCCTACAAGCGCCTGCGCGTCAGGGTCAAGGAGGAGATCATCTCATTCCGCCAGCAGGGCTATCTGACTGGCGATGCGCCTTACGTCAGCCCGAAGGAGCTGGGGGCCTGGCTGGATGCAGGCCGAGAGGTGGTGTTCATCGATACGCGCAATGAAGTCGAATTTGCTGCGGGGAGTTTTGAACATGCGCTCAATCCCCATATTCAGTGCTTCACCGATTTTGCCGCAGCCCTCGATCAGTTTGAGCATCTCAAGGACAAGACCGTGGTGGCCTTCTGCACCGGCGGGATTCGTTGCGAAAAGGCCGTGCCCTTCATGCGGGCCAGGGGGTTCAGCAAGGTTTACCAGTTGCAGGGCGGAATACTCAACTATTTTGCAGAATGCGGCGGCAAGCTCTGGCGCGGCAACTGCTTCGTCTTCGATGAACGCGGCGCGCTGACGCCTGAACTAAACCCGGTGAACACGCATGTTGCGGCATAAGAAATCGCCGCCCAAGGTGGGCTTTGTTTCCCTTGGATGCCCCAAGGCCACGGTGGATTCCGAGCACATCCTGACCCGGCTGAGGGCGGAAGGTTATTTGATTTCTTCCAGCTATCAGCAGGCGGATCTGGTGGTGGTCAATACCTGCGGCTTCATTGATGCGGCAGTGCAGGAATCCTTGGACGCCATCGGCGAAGCCCTGGCGGAAAACGGCAAGGTGATTGTCACCGGTTGTCTGGGCGCCAAAGGTAGCGTAGTGCAGGATGCCCACCCTGCGGTTCTGGCGGTGACCGGCCCGCACGCTGCGGATGAGGTCATGATGGCAGTTCATGCCCATCTGCCCCAGCCGCATGATCCTTACACGGATCTTATTCCGCCTCAGGGAATCAGGCTGACGCCCAGGCATTTCGCCTATCTTAAGATTTCCGAAGGCTGCAATCACCGTTGCAGTTTCTGCATCATTCCTTCCATGCGCGGCGATCTGGTCTCGCGTCCGGTGGGGGAAGTCATGAACGAGGCGGAAGCCCTGGTGAAATCGGGGGTGAAGGAACTGCTGGTGATTTCGCAGGACACCAGCGCCTACGGGGTAGATGTGAAATACCGCGTCGGATTCTGGAATGGCCGCCCGCTCAAGACCCGCATGACAGAACTGGTGCAGGCTCTCGGAGAGCTTGGCGTATGGGTGCGTATGCACTACGTCTATCCTTATCCACATGTGGATGACGTGATCCCGTTGATGGCGGAGGGCAGGGTGCTGCCCTACCTGGATATCCCATTCCAGCATGCCAGCCCGCGAATACTCAAACTGATGAAGCGGCCGGCGGCGGCGGAAAAGACTCTTGATCGAATTCGCGCCTGGCGCAAGGTCTGCCCTGACCTGACCCTGCGCTCCACCTTCATCGCCGGTTTTCCGGGGGAGACGGAAGCCGAGTTCGAGGAACTGCTGGCGTTTCTGGATGAGGCGCAGCTCGACCGGGTGGGCTGCTTCGCCTATTCGCCGGTGGACGGGGCCGCGGCCAATCAGTTGCCCGGCGCAGTGGCGGAAGCGGTCAAGGAAGAACGCCGGGCGCGCTTCATGGAAAAACAGGCGCATATTTCCGCTCGCAGGCTGCGGCTAAAGATCGGCAGCGAGATGACGGTTCTGGTGGACTCTATAGATGACAGAGGCAACGCAGTGGCCCGCTCGGCCGCTGATGCTCCCGAAATCGATGGTCTGGTCTTGATTCCACGAGGCGAGAATCTGCCGGTAGGCGAGTTCGTGCAGGTGAAGATTGCCGATGCCAGCGACCACGATCTTTGGGCCGAGCCGATATAGACATTGCATAAGCGCCTTGGATGGGTGCAATTGGGGACGGACGGGATTGCTTATGGGGCATGGATCCTGCCCCTTTGGGTTTGTCAGGTTAATTTTTCTTTAATTATCAGCGTCTAAGCTCATTCGTGAAACTGGCTTAATGTTTGCTTTAAGAATTGCCAGGGATTCATCTGCAATGAAGGAATCACAATGAAGCGCCGCGCTGCAATACGGTTAATTGGACTTGCCATCACGACCTTGGTATCGAGCGCCATGGTGTCTGCGGGCGGCTTGGACAGGGAGCAGTGCCGGGGAGGTTTTAACACCTCGCTGGTGACCGAAACAGAGTGCGAGGCCTATCTGAATGAGCATCGCGGGTTGGAAATGCGCAATGACCGGGAAGGATTGCGCAACCTCGAAGCCTCGTTCGCCATCATGCTCGAGGAGCGCTCCGAGGCCTGTCCCTGCGTCGACCAAAGGACAAGAGAGCTTGCTCACTCAAAGCGCGTTCTGAGTTCATTTCCCTAAGACATTGCCAAACTCATCCACGTTCGCAGTGGCGGGGGGCTGAGACAGGGCAAGCGTTTCCCCGGGGACCGCCAGTGGCTTTAGCCGTCGCCAGAACTTCCAGCGGTCCCTCGGGTTGAAATCCAGCGAGTTTCCGGTGACCGGATCTTCGAGGCGCATTGCAACGCCGCTCCTGATGAGGCGAGCGAGCCACATCTCATCCAGATCTTCCGCGGCCTCGCGCCAACCCAGAATATCCCCGTACTGCCCAAAGGTCTGGAGCTGATTCAGCAGCACCAGCGAGTCTGAATAAAGCTCCTCAGGCTGGCTCGTCCAAGGTGGAGTCACCATGCCAAGTTGTTGGGCAACCGAGCGCAGGTGCCCATCGGGGCAATAGA
>JBAWGM010000404.1:0-4963 GCA_049592895.1 Thiobacillaceae bacterium
AGTCCAAAGCGAGGTTGCTGAGCCCTGCCAAGTGTCGCCACCGTCGAGCAGCAGGGAGCCGGAGCGGGAGGCCCGTACTTTGTCGACAAGGGTTTTCAGGTGGGCGAAACCGCCCACCTTGCCATCGGTGCGCGCGGCCGCGGGAAAGTCAAGATAAGTGAAGGCATAAGCTTCCCGGCTGCCAGGCCTGATGCCATATCGTTTGAGCAGATGCTCGCCAACCAGATGGGGAACCTTGCCTTCCGCATTGCCGATGCCGAGGTTGACATTGGGCTCGCGGAAATAGATCGGCAGCAGTTGGGCATGGCAGTCGGTCATGTGCATTAGCGACACGTTGCCATAGGGACGCAGATTGTAGATATCCGCATTTCCGGCCAACGCCTCCTTGCTGTCTATGGCCATGCCCGATGCAGCGGCCACCGCCAGCATCTGCAGAAATTCACGTCGATTCATGTACATGGAATGTCTCCTTGGGCGCTATATTCGAAGGTGAGATTTTGTGGATTGGAGCAACTTTGGTAAATGGTTGTTTTGACCTACCCGGAAAACGAAAAAGGCCTGGAGACCAGGCCATTCCGTCTGCTGCAGGATGTTGTCTTATTTACGAAAGACCGAAGCCTTCATCGGCAGGCCGTTGGACACATAAGAGTGGAAATACTCCAGGTTGTTCAAGGCGGTGCTGCCCTCGGGTGGGGAGATGCCACGCACGGACTTGTAGCAACCCTCATAGCGTTTTTGCAGAGTCACGAGACTGTCGCCACCACGAAACACGGGCCAATGCACCGCTTGTCCGACCACGGGGGAAAGCAACTCGGAACGTAACCGCACGCCTGCATTCTGCACATGGCAGGTGGCGCAGGCAAAGTTCAACTGTCCGGCACGCGAGAAGAACCGCTTTTTCCCGTCTTCGTAAGCAGCCAGGGCAGCCGGCCCTTCCACCTTGATGTTCATGAGCATGCCATCCGACAGGGTGCGCATGTATGCGGTGAGAATGCCCATGGTCTTCATGTCGCTGACCTTGTAGGGCTCTTCCCCATTGGCAGCGCGGCAATTATTGATGGCGTCTTGCAGGGTGACGACTTTGCCTTTCTTGTCATCGAAATAAGGATAGTTTCCGGCGATGTTCTTGCCGCCGTTGGGCAGGCAGTCGGCATAGGTCTTCCCGCTCTTGAGCGGGGTTTCCCACATCTTTTGACCCTTGTCGATATCCCCGATAAACGGAGGAAATTCCATGATGCTGTTGTATTGGGCCATGGCGTCCGGGTCGAGCGCGAGTGCGCCATACACATAGTTTTCGACAGGGATGTTGGGATATTTCTTGGTGTAATAGGCAATAAGGTCCTGCCGGTCCTGCTCCGGAGAGGCGACGGCCGCACCCATTCCCAATACGAGACTTGCGGCTGCCACACCCAACATCAATTTTTTCATACCATCCTCCAAATGAATCCTTGGTGTAAGACAAGGGACGGGGCTCCGCCCCGCCCATTCCATCCATTCTGCTAGCTGATGGTCGCTGCGTCGGTACGCTTGTCGCCTGAATTGTCCACCCAGCTGATGCTGACTTTGTCACCGGACTTGGCACCTTTGACCTTGAAGCCCACAAGGGGATTCTTGGATATCCCGGTTCCCCAGTTGGCGGTGAGGACCGTACCACCGTTAATGGTCGCGGTGACTTCCTGAATGAACAACGCGGGGACCAACTGGCCGGTCTTGGCGTCCTTGCGCTGACCAGTTTCCATGACGTGATTGAACAGCACTTTGATGTCGGCTACGTCGCCTTCCATCTTGGCGCGAATTTTCATTGGTTCTGCCATTTGTAACTCCTTAAATCTCTAATAAATGTTTCGCAAGCGCTTGGGGTTGATGTCCTAGTCCACAGCGGCGTGACTGAGGCTGGTTCGTTTAGCCTCCGCAGCCGCCGATGGTGACCTTGACTTCCTTCGCGGCCGTGTAGGATTTGCCGTCGGCGGTTACGATGGCGCGCACCAAGGCCGTCGCGCCCATCTTGATCCGGGTGGCAATATAACCCTGGGTACCGTCGAAAAATTTGAAATCGGCAAGAAGCGGGGTGACATTCTTTTCCGCCATGATGGCGATACTGGTGGTGCCGGGAATGGCGCTGGACACTTCAACCGGGACCACGGCGCCGTTCTCGGCAATATCCGGAGCCTTGATGCTGATGTCCTTGGAATCGGCGGGGCCCGCGACACCCATGCCTTTCATGGCATCGGCAACATTCTTGGCTTCAAAAGCAGCTTTGTTCCAGTCGGCCAAAACCTGTGTGGGTTTGAGCAGGCCGGCAGCCACAGCCACGACCAAAGCGCTGGCGCCGGTGGCGCCCTTGAGTACGTTTCTCCGAAGAGCGTTCATTAGGTGTTCTCCTTACAGACCGTAAATAAAATCAGTAATCTTGTCGATCTCCTGCTCCGTCAGGATCTTGTGTCTCCCGAAAGGCGGCATTGACGTGTTGGGGTTGGCGACCGTGGCGTCAAAAATTTGCGCGCGCAGCTTAGCCTTGTCCGGATAGCGTGCGCTCATGGCGATGAGGGGCGGACCATACAAACCGGTAGACTCAGCGTCCGGCACAGTGGGCATGCCATGGCAGGCCAGACAGTTGCCCTTGGATCGGTCGAACGCCAGTTCCTTGCCAGTTGGCTCTTTCTTGGGTGCGTCGGCGGCCAGAGCCGCGCCTGCCAGAACAACGGTTCCAAGCAGGGCCGTGGTCACAACCTTAACGAACATCCGCATAGTCATCCTCCGTAAGTAACGTTGTGTGCAGGTTTTGGGGCCGGATAAAACTTAGCGCCCCGCCACTTGATCCAACGTTTGGTCTACCCGAGTTCCAGAAGGCGCAAGCATAGAGCAGGTCGAATCATGGACGCAAGGGCGGCCAATGAATTTTCGCGGTATTTTGGCGGTAAATTAATACCATTGGAGGGGTTATTTTTTGGCCTGTTCCGCCAGAGTCGCTTGCCATTCCCTGCGCCGCGCTTCGGCGGAGGACAGGTCATAGAAATTGCCGTCACCCGCTTTAAGCCCCAGATTGAGCTGCTCGATCGCGGCCCGCAGATCGCCGCTCAATGCGAGTGATTCTGCCGTCGCACGATGACTGGCCAGCCGCTGACCCAGCATGGCATGGGCGCGGCCAAGCAGTTTCCACAACCGTATATCGTCCGATCCAGAGGCTGTCTTGGTTTCGAGGAGCGTAAGAGCTTCCTGGGGACGTTGACTGTCCAGGAGGGCGTCCGCGTAGCCGTAAAGCAGGGGAAGGTAAGTGGGGTAGCGGCTGAGTCCGGCACGGTAGCGGGTTAGCGCGAGATCAAGTTTGCCGGATTTGGCAGCGGTCGTTCCCAGCAGAAGCGAGGCCAATGGACTGGAACTCAGCCCGGCAAATTTTTGGGCGGAGGCTTCTGCCGCGTCGAACCGGCTCGCGCGCAAGTATGCAAGGGCCAGACCATACTGTGCGGCGGCCTCGCTGCTGTATTTCCTCTCGCGCAACTGGCCTCGGAACTGGGCGATGGCGTCTTGCGGAGTTCCGTCCATGGCCTTGATCCTGGCCCGGATAAGCTGAAAGTCGCTGCTGTCCTGGTATTGCTTGTAGGGCAGATTTGCCAGGCGTGACTCGATGTCGGCTATGCGCTCGTAGGTTAAGGGGTGGGTGAGCAGGTAGGCGGGAGCGTTGGATTCGTACAGGCGGTTGGCGCGTTGCAGCCGTTCAAAGAAACTGGCCATCGCGTGTGGATCGAATCCTGCGTTTTGCATCACTTCGAAACCCATACGGTCGGCCTCCCGTTCAAACTCCCGGCTGTAATTGAGTTGGTTTTGCATGTTCAGGGCCTGGGTGCCTGCAATTGCGGCAGTGCCGGCACTGGGATTGGAGCGGGCGGCAAGGATCGCAACCGCGAGAGCGGCCATGGTAGGCCAGAAACTCTTGTCCTGGTTGGCAATCATGCGTGTCAGATGATGCTGGTTTACGTGGGAGATTTCGTGGGCCAGCACTGCCGCCAGTTCAGATTCGCTGTCCGCCGTCAGTATCAGTCCGGTATGGACGCCAATATGGCCGCCGGGAAGAGCAAAGGCATTTACAGTCGGATCCTGGAGCACGAAGAAATTAAAGACATTTTGATTTCCGGGGCTGTGGGAAACCAGTCGATAGCCCAATTCATTAAGGTAGGTTTCGATTACCGGGTCATCCAGGTAATGGGGATCCGCATAAACGCTCTGCATGATGGAGCGGGCCAGGGTTTGTTCCTGTTCGTCGGTCAGATAAGTGCGGGACGACTCGCCTAGATCAGGCAGGTCATTGGCATAGCTCACTGGCCAGGCCAGTGTCATGGTAAGGACCAGCGGCAGCAAGGAATGTCTTTTCACGATGGTAAGATATCTTATATCTGATTCAGGTTCCCGAACGGAAGTGTAGCAATGAAGGGACTTACCCATATCGATGATCAGGGCCGGGCCATCATGGTGGACGTGGGCGCCAAGACCGATAGCCGGCGGGTGGCAGTGGCTAGCGGCCGGATTATCATGCAGGCAGGGACCTTGACGGCCATCCAGTCTGGGGATACGAACAAGGGGGACGTGATTGGCGTGGCGCGGATTGCCGCGATCCAGGCGGCCAAGCGCACAGCGGACCTGATACCGCTCTGTCATCCGATTGCATTGACTAGAGTGAGTGTGGATTTCGAGCTGGATTCTGACAATTCAAGCATCGGCTGCACAGTAACCGCTGAAACGGTCGGCAAGACAGGCGTGGAAATGGAAGCGCTCACAGGGGTGAGCATGGCTTTGCTCACCATCTACGACATGTGCAAGGCGATCGACCGGGGCATGCGCATCGAGTCCGTGCGGCTGCTGGAAAAGAAGGGCGGCAAGTCGGGGCATTGGCGGACAGGAGAAGACTGATGCGTTCCTGCATTAACGGTGGAACAAGTTGCTGAAAACGCTACTGCTCCTGCTGGCC
>JBAWGM010000405.1:0-2964 GCA_049592895.1 Thiobacillaceae bacterium
GGCATCGCCGGCAAGACCCCGGCTGAGCAGTAGATTGTTCTCGTGCCCTGCCGATATGGCCGGCGCATGCGTGGTTGCGGTGCTGGCGTGCGTTTCGAGCCGCAGCCGTACGCCATCGGCCGACACCACGGCAATCCGCGGCGCATCGGCCGGCATTATCATGTCCAGGCGCATGCCCAACTGTTCGGCATAAAACGCGATCGTCGCGTCGAGGTCGGTGCAAGTCACGAAGACCTGCACTTCGGCGGTGGTGGTCATCGAAAACCCGGGTCAGAGTGCACTTTCCGGCATAAGCAACGAAAACAGGGGTCAGAGTTGGTCAGAGTACACTTTTCGGCATAAGCGAATGGGTCATATGCCTTATGCTCGAAAGTGCTCTCTGACCCTGAGGTATCCCCACAAATTTCCCTTTGTGGACAAGGAATTATTGTGTAACCTGTGAAAAACCACGCGTGCATGACGAGGTGGTTTCCTTTTAGTCGCCAAGACAAGAAGGAGCCTCGCCATGCACGCGATAAGAGTATTGCGCAATTGCTTGGGGGTTGCACTGGGTCGCATGCATGCGCTGCGAAGCGCAACGCTGCTCGATGCGGTGCGCGCGCTGATTGCCGGCCGACGGCTGACGTTGACAGAATTGGCGCGCTCCTGGCCCGGAGCGCTGCGCGTGGCCGCCCCGTTGAAGCGACTGGACCGGCTGCTCGGTAACGCGCATCTGACGGAAGAGCGCGACGGGTTGTATGCCGCGATCATCCATTGGGTAGTGCGCCAGCCACAGCCGGTGATCGTGGTGGACTGGTCGCCGCTGGATCGGCGTGGACGCTTCCAGTTGTTGCGGGCCGGATTGGCCGTCGGAGGGCGCACGCTGACGGTGTACGAGAAGGCATACCCGGCGAAAGCGCTGGGCAGTCCCCGCGCCGAGCTCGCCCTGCTGCACGCCTTGAAGCAGGCGATCCCGGTGGGAAGCACCCCTATTCTGGTGACGGATGCAGGCTTTCGTGCTCCGTGGTTTCGCGCTGTGCGTCGACTGGGCTGGGATTGGGTTGGTCGTGTGCGTGGCCGTGCGCTGGTCAAACCCGAAGCGGCCGAAAACACGTTCGACCGCTGGATTCCCTGCACGCAGCTTTATCGGCGCGTACGCGAAGCGGCACGCGATCTGGGACTGTGGGACACCGTGCGCCGGCACTCGATCGTGTGCCGGTTGGTGCTGTACTACAAAGGCCCGCGCGGCCGCATCGACACTACTCTCGCCGGTCAGCGAGCGCGCAACAAATCCAGCCGCAAGATCGCCCAGCGTGAATCCGAGCCATGGCTGCTGGCCGTCTCTCCGAAGCTGGATCTCACGCCTGCTCAGGTCGTGGCCATCTACGCACGACGCATGCAGATCGAGCAGAGTTTCCGCGATCTGAAATCGCATCGCTACGGCGTAGGCTTCGAAGACTCGCTGACGCGCACGCGCGACCGCTTGGCGGCCTTGCTGTTGATCCTTGCCCTCGCCAGCTTTGTGGCGTGGATCACGGCGCGGACTGCGACCCGCACTATTCTCCAGGAAGCGGCGGCAATGCTGGTTCGATCGAGTCAGGCTGGCGTGCTGTCCTGGCATCGCCTGGGTTGGCAGCTGCTGCGCGAACAACGATGGCGCATCGACCTCCGCATCAACGCCACATCAATCCTGCTCGATGGCGATGCGCTCGCGAAGCTGTAAAAGGTGGGGATACCTCAGGGTCAGAGTACCTTTTCGGTCGGCAACCGTTGGGCGGCGAGAAGCAGCCTGGGTCGATAGAACCCGTAGGGAGTTGACCAGACCCGCATAAGGGCGCTCTGACTGCGTTAGCCCAAGGCGGCCGGACGGGTGGATCGTCATAAAAGTGGCCCCTGTCGCCCCGATCCTGCGTGGACATTGCTTGAGCCTGGCTGCGGCGGGCAGGCACCCTCCTGACGGAGCAAGCATGATGAACGCATCGATCCGAAGCGTAGTGTCGCGACAATCGTGGACGGCACCCGGCGCAACCGTGCCGCATGGGGTGACTGCCGCCTTGCTGCTGGCGCTTTGCTGCCTCACCACCACGGTCCGGGCGCAATTCAGCTTCGGCCCAGTCGTCACCGCGTCGCCCACCACGGCCACCGTCGGCGGCACGGTCAGCATCAATGCGTCGCGCCTGAGCGGCAGCCATTCCTACACGACGCGCCTGGTGCCGACGAGCGGGGCGTCGACCACGTTGTTCACGCAGAGCAGCAGCGCCGACAGCCTGCAGAAGAACGTGGTGCTGCCGAACCTGAGCGTCGGCAAGTACACGCTCGAACTGCGCGCCGACAATGTGCTGCTCGACACGGCGAGCTTCGCGATCGTCGCGCCGCTGGTGGTGAGCTACAGCCCGACGACGGCCGCGCCCGGCGCGTCGGTCGCCTTCAACGTTACCGGCCTGACCGCCGGCAGCCTGATGCTCGACTACTCCGGTGCGCCGGCGTTCGGTCCGGCCAGCGTCACCGGCTCCAGCTACAGCGGCAAATTCCGCATCCCGACCGACCGCCCGGCGAATCTGCCGGCAACCGTGGCGACCCAGGCGCGCAACATCGTCGGCAAGATCGCGCCGCGAGTCGGCAACGCGAATTTCGCAACCAAGGCGGCGAATACCTCGCCGTTCGCGAAGGTCGTCTCGGCGACGCCGTCGACCGGCACGGTGAAGAACGCCAATTCGTTCAACGTCACCGGCAAGCTCGCCTTCAACGAGTCCAGCGCCGATGACGTGACCGTCAGTCAGTTCTGGAAGGCCGCCGATGGCCGCGTCGTTCCGGTCGGCGGCAGCAGCTTCGCCGTGCAGGCCAATGGCGACTTTACCAGCACCCAACTGGCGCCGCAGTGGGGCACGATGTCGGCGATGCAGGCGGTCGGTGCCGGCCAGCTCATGACGGTCACGCAGTTCCGCGACGGCAACGACGTGCCGCAGTTCCAGTCCGGCAGTCCGG